>JAFLJU010000535.1 GCA_022712835.1 Desulfobacteraceae bacterium | reverse complement strand
GTTTGCGGAGGCCCCATGAAAAGAATTGTAAAATGGAGTATCACGGTTGTGATTGCAGGGATCCTTGGAGTTGGTGTTTATTTTTTAAATGGGGCTTTGCCCATTGGAACCGGGTATTCAGCCAAGTATATCTGTTCCCAGGTGTTTTTGGCAGACCGTAACCCAAGGCTTGTATTTGAACAGGATGTCAAGCCTACCCATCTTTTGTTTCGACCGGTAACGACTAAGGTGGATTATGAAAAGAAAACCGTGACCGCTAAAGCCTTTGGTTTCTGGAAACCCATGACCGCTGTTTATCGAGAGGGATGTGGGTGTACTCTTGCTGTGGATACCAGCCGGGATGAACTTTTAGACCAGGCAAAGGATATTGTTCCGGTAAAATTCCAGAGAAGTGAAGAGTCCTGGCCAATGGGCACGGGGGTTGACCTTGAAAACCTGCCGGAATCCGTGGACAGGGAAAAAATTAAAAAAGCAGTTGCAATAGCCTTTGAAGAGCCGGGTCCCGATACAAAGCGAAATACCCAGGCAATCGTGGTGGTTCTGGGGAACCAGATTATTGCGGAACACTATGCACAGGGTTTTACCAAGGAGACGCCTCTTCTTGGGTGGTCCATGGCCAAAAGTGTGACCAATATACTGACGGGGATTCTGGTGAAGGATAACCTTCTTGATATCCATGCGCAAGCTCCGGTTGATGACTGGAAAACCCCGGGGGACCCAAGAAATGAAATCACCCTTGATATGATGCTCCGCATGTCCACCGGCCTTGAATTCGAAGAGGTATACGGCCCGTTTAAGGATGCAACAAATATGCTTTATGCCAGCAGGAGCATGGCGGATTTTGCCGCAGCAAAACCCCTTAAATATGCCCCGGATACCCATTGGTCTTATGCCAGCGGCACCACCAATATGATCGCAAGAATTGTTAAAGACAAGGTGGGCGGCAGCCTGGCAGATTTTTCCAGGTTTTCAAGGGAACGCCTCTTTAATAAAATTAAGGCCTATTCAGCGGTTATAGAGCCGGATGCCTCTGGTTCCTTTGTGGGTTCCAGTTATATGTTTGCCACGGCACGGGACTGGGCGCGGTTTGGTCTGTTTTTGAAAAATGAAGGTGTCTGGGAGGATGAGAGGCTTCTGCCGGATGGGTGGGTCGCCTATTCCACCCAGCCTACACCCGGTGCCCCCATGGGAAAATATGGAGCCCAGTTCTGGCTCAATGCCGGTGACAGGGAGAACCCCAAGAATCGAAAATTTCCGTCACTTCCCCGGGACTTGTATTATTGTGGTGGATTTAATGGCCAGATTGTGGCTGTCATCCCATCATGGAATGTGGTGGTGGTCCGGTTGGGAGTTACCCATGACGATTCCTGGGATCATGAAACATTTATAGGGCAGGTTCTGGCCGCCATCCAGAGATAGTCATCTGTTTTTGACGTTCCTAATTTAAAAATAGAAAAGGTCTCAAAGGAGAAATTTCCTTTGAGATTTTTTTTATGCTCAGTTGATTCCTTGTGTTCTATTCAAATATACTTTATGAAGAACGCAATTGTAACCATAGAGATTTAAGATTTATAGAATGAATCAAAACAATAAAAATGTACAATTCCAGATAGACGGTCTGTTCAAGTTAAAAAAAGTGGGTGATTACCTTAAGCTGGTGGGTAAAAAAGTCAAACTGATATTCAAGGAAACAGATTCTGGATTAAACACAAAAAAGATTTTTAACGCTGACGTGGCTGAGTTGTCAGATACGGGAACCCATTTGATATTAAAAAATGTGTGTGTAAAAAGATTTATATTTTTTTCAAAGCATATTAAGAAATATAATGTGCCGATTGATAATATTTCAGCTATACAGATTTTGGATAAATATGGAAAAATCGATTAGAAAAATTTTTGAAATACAACAATGAATGCAAAATTTAAAATAGTAATCTCCATGGCAGTTTTCGGTACGCTGGCGTTGTTTGTAAAAAACATTTCCCTGCCACCGGAAGAGATTGCCCTGTTCAGAGCCCTGATTGCATCTGCCGCCATCATTTTATATAAAGCGCTGACCGCTGAAAAGCTTCTGTTCTCCCAGATAAAAAAAGAGCTCCCCATACTTTTTCTATCGGGTGTTGCCATGGCATTTAATTGGATTTTTCTGTTCAAGGCGTATCATCATACCTCTGTCTCCATTGCGACACTCAGTTATTACTTTGCACCTGTCATTGTAATGATTGCATCTCCGATACTCTTTAAGGAGAAGTTAACCCATAAACAAATCATCTGTTTTATTATGGCAACCATAGGACTTGTGATGATCATAGGCGTCAGCGGTGCAAATCAATCCCATGGCAATTTTACTGGAATCTTCTTTGGGTTGGTCGCTGCTTCTTTTTATGCCACGGTGATCTTGTTAAATAAACATATCAAATCTGTCACCGGCATTGACCGGACACTGATTCAGTTTTTTGCTGCCATCATTATTCTGCTACCCTATATCTACATGACGGCAGGCATTCATATAACCAGCCTGGACCGTTGGGGGCTGTTTAACCTGTTGTTCCTTGGTCTGATTCATACGGGGATCACCTATTGTCTCTATTTCTCATCGCTGAAAGATTTGAAAGGGCAGGAAGTTGCTCTCTTCAGCTATATCGATCCCCTTGTTGCCATCATCATTTCTGTTATGATCTTAAATGAATCCATGAGCCTTGTTCAGATACTCGGTGGGTTGATGATCCTAGGATTTACATTATTCAATGAGCTCAATGTGGGTGCATTGTTCAGCGATAGAATTAAAAACATGAAGCAACAATAGTAACGTCATAGGTGACACCATGGTATCGACCATACTATTTTTAGAGGGTACTGCATCGGTAAAGGTAAAGTAGAAACAATAAAAAATCCTATAAAATTTTTTGTGATAAAAGAGCCTGGCGACGAATACCCAGGCTCTTTTATCCCATAACCCCCGGGCCAACAATTTGGTTTAGGATTCTGGTTTCATGAAAACAGTTTCAGATTTACTTGCATTTGGCCGGTGAGGGCGAATCATAAGCATATTTATGCAAATAAGTGTAAATATCCAGCCGATCCTTTTCTGAAAGCTTGGCCCATTCGTCTTTGCAGGTCAATTTTTCATATTTACTTGCCTTGAACTGCCGTGTCCACTGGGCCTGCGTCTTGCTGTCCGGGCTAATGGGTGCGGCAGTGCCGGCATCATTGTGACAACTGCGGCAGCTTTTCCTGAAGGTGTATTTTCCCTTACGGGCGTTGCCGCTATCGGCGGAAAAACCCAGGCTGGAAAATCCCACAACCAGGGTTAAAGAAATCAACATAAAACCAAATTTTTTAAACATCATCTCTTCCTTTCTCATATGCGGACGGTTGGACAGCAATCGGCTAAAACCAACAGACCGCTGTCCGGCCGGGCATTGTTTCAAAAATTAAAATCTCACCGTGGCAGACAAATAGGCATTCCATGCTTTGTCCGCAACAGGGAACAGGGCATCCATGGAGGTGGCCTCTGATATTTTTACCGGCGCCCCCAATGGATTTCCGCTTCCCGTATAATCATAATCATAATACCGGGCTCCCAGTTTCAGGAAAAAATTATCCTTGAAAATCGGCTGGATATAGTAGGTTTCAAACACCTGGCCACGGACCGCAAGTTTGCTGTCCACCAGGGAGTCTTCGGCGCCCGTGAAATTGAACCAGTACTCGGAACCCCAATTGTATTCAAATCCCCACCGGGCAGAAAGGGGCATGGGAAAGATAGCGCCCGTGTAAAGACTGTAACCACTGTGGCTGTCAAGGCTCCCATTGGAATTGAGAAGCCCTTGCCCCAACAGATTGTAAAAGGGCTGGGCCGATGTTTGGTCAGGGCTTGTATGGCTCCATCCAAAGGAGAAAAACAGATCGATGTCCTTGTCAAATCTTTCCGTCAGATTGGTCCGAACCAGCATGGTGAGTGCATCCCAGTCACCGAGATTGGTGCTGGGCTCGGTCCGGCTGATATAGCCCCCGGTGTTTTGTGCAAAGGTATAAGTGCCATCCGGGTTCTCGGTCGCAGTGAACGGCATGACGGTCTGTCCGGTAAACCCGTCGGTGATATCAAAGGCATGGGCATAATTTAAAACCGCACTGGTGGTATCATTGTCAAAGAGATTGACAATAAACCCGAACAAATGGACATCCTTTAACTGTTCACCGCTCTTCATGGAGGTGCTGTTTCCAAAATCGCTTTCAAAGCCAACCCCGTAGCAAAGCTTAAAGGCAGCCCCCGGGATATCCGTGGTCTCTTCCAGGCCGAAATTCAAAGAGGCACCGTCAAACTGCCAGTTAATAATATGGGCCATGGGAGATCCGCCCTCCAGGCTGTACTCCGCATATTCCATGGGAGGCCCTTCCGTGGAGGGCCGGCGGCCCAGGGAAAAGTTGATGGGGACACTTCCCACATCATCTTTATAATTAAAATAGGCCCGTTCCAAATGGATGGAATCATCGGTGGGAAGGCTTGAGGTGGTTCCGTCCAGGGTGACATCGTTCATCCCGCCCTGGTAGTTTTGAACCCCGGAGCTGTCCCCCCATACTTTGTAGGCCGCCAGGCGGCCTGCAAAACTCAGTTGGGGATTAATTTTGGCCTTCATGTTGATCCGAAACCGGTTGGTAAAAATGGAATCATTGTCCACATCGTTTTTCTCCGGTACATTCAGAGGGCTTGCTGCCAGACCGGCCATCATTCCTTGAATCTGGGCAGCGGTTGCATTATTTAATCCACCCAGGTTTGGATTACCGGCATTGTAGTCCATAAAAAACATGCCCATCAAGGCATCCGGTGCCGAAATCATATCCTGGTAATGGATGGAATCCCACCGGCTTCGAAGTTCTATTCCCAGGGACAATTTATCCGTTGAGGTGTGCAGCTCAGCCTCACTCACCCGTTCTTCCATTTCCTCAATTTCAGATTCTTTTTCAGCATTTTTGGCTTCCATATTCGCTAACTTTTTTTCAACATTCTGCATCATTTCTGACAATTGGCTGAGTTGCTCCTTCAGGGCATCCATTTCACTGTCCGCCCATGAAACATTGGGTGAGGCAATGAACATCAAAAAAAGGCCTGCCAAAAATAGCCTTAAAAAGTTGTTCCTGCCAGATCGCTTGTTTTTCATCCATTTCTCCTTTTGTTGTAACCAGTTATATTTCCTTTTAAACTGCATTGCCCCATGGAGAGCAAAATGCGTACCCAGGAAAAAAAAGTTTAAGTTTGAATGAAAAGGCCTGATAGAAAAGGGTTACCATAAAAGTTAATATTTGTGTTTCCCTATGAATAGTGTTAACTTTAACACCTGTTAAGGTTACAGTTGTTAACTGAATCATCTGTTCAGAAGAGCAAAATTAAGGATGAGATGGATATTTCAAAACAGTGGAAACGAATAATAGATACCCTTCAGGATGGAATTCTGGTTTTGGATACCGGTGGTATTATTCATGCAACCAACCCGGCTGCCGAGAGACTTACCGGATATACCAAGTCAGAGTTAACAGGCAGTTCCTGTAGGGTTTTAAATTGTTCCGGCTGCAAAATCATCGGACAGGGAAAGGGAAAGGAGTTTTGCAAATTATTTATCGTTGGACGATCAAGGCTTAAACGCTGCATGATCAAGAATAAAAAAAATCTTTCGGTTCATATTCTCAAGGTGGCCTCTGTGCTGGAGAATGAACAGGGAGAGGTAATTGGTGCAGTTGAAGTCCTGACAGACTTGACAGATCTTGTTACAAAACAACAGGAAATCGAAACACTCAAACATATGTTCCACCTGGACGACGGTTTCAACGGTCTTTTGGGCAAAACCCCGGTTATGGAAAAACTTTTCCAATTAATCTTGAGCGTTGCCCAATCCGATGCCCCCGTACTCATCCAGGGTGAAAGCGGAACCGGAAAGGAATTGGTGGCCCTGGCCGTACATGAAAACAGCCCCCGGAAAAATCAGCCGTTTATCAAGGTTAATTGTGCGGCCCTCAACGAAAGCCTCCTTGAAAGTGAGTTGTTCGGCCATGTCAAAGGATCTTTTACCGGTGCGGACAGGGATCGTATCGGACGGTTTGAAGCCGCCAACACAGG
>JAFLJU010000659.1 GCA_022712835.1 Desulfobacteraceae bacterium | reverse complement strand
AGGCTTAACGTTAGTTGAATTCAAAAGGGCTCTGCGTGAACGACTGGACGGAACTGATGAATAAAACCTTGAATCAAAACTTGAGGCATTGGCCTCAGTGCTTAAGATTTTTTGTCTATCTATTGTTGTTTATAATCGTTTGTCCTGCACCGACTGCTCATGCATACCAATCGCATGACTACAGTTGGTCTCAACCCTCCACAACGTTTTATGTAGATATACCGGGCGAAAATGGCCTATGGAATGATGCTTTTGAGGGTTCCATGTATGAATGGAGTGAGAATACCGTGTTTCAATATTATATTATCCGAGGAACATACTCAAACCCATGTGATGCATCTGATGATAGAAATGGTGTTCGGTTTGACTCTACGAACTGTGGTGATGCCTGGGGCAGTAGTACCCTTGCCATAACTCATACTTGGTATAGCGGCGCGACTATAATAGAGACCGATATTGTTTTTAATTCCAATGAACCCTGGGATGTTTATTTCGGTCCATGGTCGTATTCTGTAAACGACTTCCGCCGTGTTGCTGTTCATGAGTTAGGGCATGCTCTGGGGTTAGGGCATGAAGACAGCGGTGTTTCAACTATTATGGGAACATATGCAGGCGATAATACTGTTCCGCAACAAGATGACATCAACGGTGTTGAAGCGATATATGGGGGAGGTGGTTATTTGCCAAATTTAAACACCTATTATCGAGATTACGACAATGATGGTTATGGCGATTCGGCCAATCCATATGAAACATCTTCTCAACCATCAGGATACGTCTCAAACAACACGGACTGTAATGATTATGACAGCACTATCCACCCAGGAGCAATTGAAATTTGTGGAGATGGGATTGACCAGGATTGTAATGGGTCAGATAAGATTTGTGTAACTCAAACTCAAGTAGCCGAACTCTATGTAGCAACATTCAACAGAGCACCAGATGCTGGAGGGCTAAATTATTGGGTAGACAGCGTTCTTACTATTGAGCAGATTGCCAAGAGTTTTTTTGACCAACCAGAAACCAAGTTGCTATATCCGACTGAAAACACCGATGCCCAGTTTGTGACTTCCATTTATCAGAATCTTTTTAACCGGGCCCCGGATGCTGCCGGACTATCCTACTGGATAGGGCCTTTGGGGCTTGGTGGTGGCTTGGCGAGGTCTGTAATGATTGAAGCCTTGAAAAATGGGGCCACTGGTACCGACCGTGCTATCATTGACAACAAGACTGAAGTGGGTCTGTACTTCGCCAACCATGGTTCGCAAGCAGTCGAGTTTTCCCTTTCGGATATAACCGATGATCCAACAACAGTTGATTCTGCAAAAAAAGCGGTGGATGACCTATAGGACCGTTTAATGGATATCTCTCTCAGGGTGAAACAGAAGATTATGAGCTGAATATAGTAGCAGCGCCAGTACCCGAACCGGCAAAGAGTGATATTTGTGTGATCTCGGATCTCAACTGGAAAAATTGTTTGGGGAAACCAGTTTGACTATAAGCGTAGTGATCAGCGTAGGGTAGCTTTCGTCAGAGCTTTAAAACCAAGATGATACTTATAGATCCTAAATAATTTTGTAAAAAGAGGGGAGGGGATACGAGGCTTTCGAAAATGGTTGCTACTGTCATAAAAAAGGCTTGCTTTATGAATAGAATCAGTGTAGAAATGGTTCCGTATTCATCTTGAGGTGCGGTACAGTTGAACAAATTAAAGTCCGTTTAACTTACACGTAATTAAGAATAGACGCCTTAAAGATGGATTTGAAATTGTAATATAATTAGAGTGGTTTGGCCAAAGGAAGAAGCGATATATGTGGAATTCTCCCTTCGGTGCCACCAAATAATATTATGCCGAAGTGGTGGAATTGGTAGACACGCTAGACTTAGGATCTAGTGCCGCGAGGCGTGGAAGTTCAAGTCTTCTCTTCGGTACCATATATAAATTAAGGCTTTCAGGGTTTTTCAAGACCTGAAAGCCTTTTTTTATTTTTGAGGGTGTGTAAATAGTGTGCACGCTGGAATGGCTTCCAAGGAGCCTGGATTTAATATTCCTTGGATCTCTTTTTCAAAAAGATCCATGAGCGAGAATTAGGGTCAATTCTGAAAAATCCATATTTAAAAAATGGACGAATTCATACAATCATTTATATGAAGGACTTTCTCCATGAGATTAATCCGGATAGTCATGTTTGCTGATGGCCATATACTGCCGGGAACAGTTCAATGAAAAGGTTTCCATCAAAAGGGTTCGAGAATTAAGAACCTCCATTTTGAATAAACAATATGCCTTTTTGTTTAAAACATCAGGGAATTGTTCTTATTGACAAGCCAGATTATATTTACTAATCACATTGTGAGTTAAAGATAAACAATCTACGACAAAATCAAGCCTGTTGTGAGGCAGGAATTGAAAACCACGGATCCGAATGATAGCCTGGCTAACATAATGATTTTTGGTGATTATATATGATATTGGGGATAGTGTTATGTCATTTGTAATCACTGCAAGATTATAAAGGATAGTATCAATGAAAAAGATTTGTTCAGGATTGTTATTTATTATTGTTAGCTTCGTCGTTTTTGTTGATAGTGCCCAGGCAGCTTTTACACAGGCAGATCTTGCTGGCAACTGGTATGCGTCCGTTCTTTCGACTGGAAGTGGCGAAGTTTCTGAAAAAGCTGATATGGTTATAGATAGCCTGGGGAACTTTACTTATACCTGGGTGGAGTCTGGGGGAGCATCAGACACAGATACTGGTAATTTAATTCTCAGCAGTAAAGGTAAAATTACAAATTCTACTAACACAAGCCTTCAAGGGGCAATGAACATAAGCAAAGACATTTTTGTGTTTACGTTAGCTTGGGAGCCAGGAACGTATGCTTTGCATATTTTTTCAAGAGTTGGCAGTGGCCTAACAACATCGGACTTGCAGGGAATCTGGTATGATTTTTCTTTAACGACTGGAAGTAACGAATATTGGGATACAGGAACTACCACTTTTGATAATGAGGGGAACCAGTCCTATACATGGAACAATTCTTTGGGTGATTCAGGCTCAGGTACTAATGTAATTGCCATTTCAAGTAATGGTATCGCAACATCCGAAGATGATCAACCTATGGATTTTTCTCGTACAGTGATTAGTAGTGGGAAAAATCTGGGATTCGGAGTGGATATTAGTCAACGTTTATCTGCTCATCTAAAAAGTGGGGCTTCCTATGTACTGGAAGACTTGGAAGGTACATGGTATGTGTATGACATTATTTCAGGATCAGGTGAACATATCCTTAATGAAATTTTAACAATTAACGCTCAAGGGGATTATTCAAGTCTTTGGACGTCATCTTCTGGAGATTCAGGTACTATAACAGGTCAGTGATGTCCGGTTAGGTTTTTGCATCACTTGATTTCCTTTGTTCTTTGGAATTATTGTCGTCGCTACTGCTACACCCAGAAACATCTTGCCCGTTAAATAGTTCATTCAGGATTTTTGTTCGTAATTGCCGAACCCTTTTGATGGAGACCTTTTCATTGAATTCTTCATGACAATATATTGCCATCAGCAAGTATGTGATAAGGCCTCCAAAAATTTGAACCATGAGACCGTATTCGCTTCTGGCAATCAAATAATAGTTTTCAAAACCTATGAGGATAACTTTACCGGAGAACGGGGGGCGATTTAGCGCAAGATTTACGCCAGTCATGCCATTTGCAAAAAATGCAAATAACACGCCTGTCATAAATCCTTGCAAGTTGCGCCCCCCCCCCTTTATCTCCTACGCTGCGGGCTTCGATAACCTGTGGAAACACGCCGGGGACAGCAGCAATTTCTTTGAAAATATCATGATTTTCCTCATAGGACATCTCATATCCCATTCTGATGGCTATTTCACAGAGGATTTCCCAATCCTGTTTTGCGTGGTTCAGATCCGGATCCGAGACCATGGGGTTTTCACCAATGATAAACAGGGATTTTAGCTCACCTTCATGGGCCTTATTAAAAACTTCAGCCAGAAGCCCAACTGAATATCAGATTCATTTGGCATTGACAAAAAATTTTAAAAACCTGTAATGCGCTGATATTGTAGCATGATCCTATATTGGCAAACCACAGGTGTGAGACAAAGAAAATCGAACTGTTAAAAGAAAGAATTGATCAAATATTCTCCTTGACTTAGTTAACCTGCGTGTTAACATATAGGAAATATGAAAGAAATTAATTTTTACAGGGCAGAATCTGGAAAAAGCCCGGTTGAAGAGTTCCTTGATAATTTAACCGCAAAACAGGCTAAAAAAGTTGCCTGGGTTTTGAATTTGGTCGAAGAGCATATTAATGTTCCTTCCAAATATTTTAAAAAAATGGTTAACACAGACAATCTTTGGGAAGTCAGGGTTGATTTTGGATCAAATATATTTCGAATCCTCTGCTTTTTTGATGGTTCTGAAATTATTATTTTAACTCATGCTTTTCAGAAGAAGACTCAAAAAACTCCAAGACAGGCAATTATAATTGCTGAGAAACGCATGAAGGACTATTTTAAGAGGAAAAAGTTATGAGTGATCTCCAAAAATATATAAAAAAAAGAAAAAAGAAGGATTCGGAATTTGCAAAAGATTTTGATTCTGGATATGAACATTTTAAAATCGGAGTAATGCTGAAGCAGGCAAGAGAAGAGTCTGGTCTCACACAAGAAGAATTAGCCTCTCGATTAAACACAAAAAAATCTGCGATTTCACGGATTGAGAATCATGCCGAAGATATTAAATTATCAACCTTGGAAAAATTTGCAAATGCGCTTGGGAAAAGGTTAAGACTGGAAGTTGCGTGATTTATAAATAGAACAAGGATTTCAGACATCCAATTGTAACCAACCTCGTTGATAAAATCCTAATAATTTGATCTTATGTATCACTCTTCTTGAAATATAATTCCAAAGGTGGTTTTTGAATTCTCTATCAACCACAATATCTCAACAAAAAAATGAACCGGGTTTCACCGGTTATTTTGGCGTTAAAAAATATATCTCCTTTGAAATTCCAGTTGAGAGGAGGATTTCACCGTGTCAGAAAATTCATGCTGATACTGCAGACGTCCAGTGAACTGACGCTCAAATTCTATAGCTACACCGGAGCTGGTCTGCAGGGCATCCCTGCTGCTTTCCCGGCCATCCATACTGAAGGTGTCCACGGTGGCAAAACCCTCCTCATCAATATCCAGGCTGCCGGCAGAAAAAGCCACACCGAATTGAAAACAGCCGTTAACCTGTTGATCCATGCCTAGCATAAAGCCTTCCTTTTTTGCAGAAAATTCCCGCCTCTCGGCCATATCCCCCGCCTGCCGATAACCTTTTATTGACAAAGACCAGTGTGGGGTTTGACTGGAAGAACACCCGGATAAACCTCCTTGATACCCCGGACCATGTTGATTTTTCCGCAGAGGTGGACCGGGCCGTGTCTGTCCTGGATGGTGTGGTCCTCCTGGTTTCCGCCGTGGAAGGTGTCCAGGCCCATACGTTGAATATATGGGAAAGCATCCGGGAGTTGGGTCTGCCGGTATTGATTTTTATCAACAAGATGGACCGGGCCGGAGCCTGCGGAGATCGGGTGTTTTCTGATCTCCAAGATGAGTTGAAGATCAGGGGGTTTTGTTTGAATCTTCCGGCAGAGGACGGCAGCCTTGTCCCCTGGCCTTTGTGTGACTTTTCCCAGAATTTAATGGACCAAAGCTTTGCAAACCTGGCTGACCTGGACGAGGATGTCCTGGAAAGTTATCTGGAGGAAAACCTTTCAAGTTTTTCCGGCCTGGATGAAAAAATCGCAGATAAGATTTGATCACAAGCGCTTGTTCCCGTCCACTTCGGCATTGCCAAGCAGGGCATGGGCATTGCTGATCTGGCAGACTCTTTGGCCAAGATTCCCTGCCATAATCCATTGCTCCAACCCACCCAGCCCCTCCCAGGCCAACACGCCCAGTCAGATCAACACGGCCAGTTAGACAAATACGTCCAGTCAGATCAACACGCCCCGACCCAGCAGGATCCCGGCCCCGGTGCACAGGTCTTTAAGGTGGAACACCATGAAAAATTTGGCAGACTGGCCCATATACGAGTGTATTCAGGAGTGGTGGAATCCAAGACCAGCCTGTACTGCCAGCGGCTGAATAAGGAGATAAAAGTCAATCAGCTGTTGCAGAACCGGACAGGCAGGCTTGAAGTGATAAAGGCATTGCCTTGCAACGACCTGAACAACATGAAGGCCCTCATGGAGGTCCCCTTGTTTGAACAAGAGAAATAAAGCCCGAGGACAGGATAAGATGATTGCCAAACAGGCACGGATAATATACTTGACCAGTATAATTCACGTATCGTCTGTCATGTTTTTCATTATCGGCGGTGGCAGCCTTAATAATGCCAAGGGGAGATAAAGTGCAATGGATTCAGATTTTGTAAAGCAAAAAACTGTACAATTGGGGGCAGATATCTGCAATATCGCTCCGGTCAGCCGGTTCAAGGATGCACCGGAAGGATTTCATCCCAACGATATTTTTCCGGATTGCAAATCTGTTGTGGTCTTTTTGTCCCATTTCCCTTTAAGCTCCCTTGGGTGTAAATCCCTGGCACCCTATACGTTTATCCGGAATATGATGGTCAAGAAAATTGAAGACATCACATTTAAACTCTGTGATGCAATGGAGCAGGCAGGGGCTTCCACTAATCCGATTCCCTGTGACGAACCCTATGAATTCTGGGATGATGAAAAAAAGCACGGCAGGGGCATTCTCTCGCTGAAGCATGCGGGTGTTCTGGCTGGTCTTGGAACCATGGGCAAAAACACCCTTTTGATCAACAAGAAATTCGGAAACATGATTTGGATCGGTGCAGTGCTCACCGCGGAAGATCTTAAACCCGATCCTCTGGCCGATTACCAGGGATGCCTTGAAGACTGCACACTTTGCCTTGATGCCTGTCCGTGTGAGGCCTTGGACGGTACAACCATTGTCCAGAAATCCTGCAGGGAAACATCTTTTTCCTGGTCACCGGGCGGGGGGATGATCTATGAATGTAATGACTGTCGCATTATTTGTCCCCATTACACCGGACTTTGAAATCAAAGGTGGTTCACTCAGACAAGCTTGTGAGCTAAACATTATAAATTATGGCAAGACTGAAACAACAATACAAAGGAAACGGTTTCTATGGAATTGGTATCCTGAACAATGCCAATGAATTTAACATCGGCACCTTGTGGCGTTCTGCCTATATTTTGGGTGCATCTTTTATTTTTACGGTAACAAAGAAATATAAACCTCAAAGCAGTGATGTAACCAAAGCATGGACAAAGATTCCTTTGTATCATTATGCGACGATCGATGAATTAAAACGCAATTTGCCCTATTCAACTAAATTGATCGGTGTTGAAATGGTAAAGCAGTCTATCCCCTTAATTCAATTCCAACATCCAATAAGGGGGGTCTATCTGCTTGGAAATGAACGATTTGGTTTATCTGATAATATTCTGAATGAGTGTGAGTCAGTAGTAAGTCTGCCGGGAGTCTTCAGCTTAAATGTCGCTGTGGCAGGTAGCATATTAATGTATGACAGGATTTCGAAAATTAAAAATTAAACGGAGCAGATCAATGGGATATTATCGAGTCATGTGTTGGCATAAATTCAGGGAACGTTTTACATCATTTTCAAAGTTATGTGCGAAAATATTAAAACGGACTTCTGTGAAATAACTTTACACTTAAGGAGATATTAACGTATGAAATTAACAATTCTTAATCTTGCTCGTAGTACTACCAAAGAAGAATTAAAAGTTCTCTTTGAAGAATATGGTTCTGTAGAATCTTGTGATTTGGTCTTAGATAAATCCACCGGTAAATCCAAGGGTTTTGGTTTTGTTGAAATGCCGAAACCAGAAGAAGCAGAATGTGCAATAAAAAACTTGAATAATAAAAAAGTTGCCAATAACAAAATTCGTGTCAAAAAGCGATGAATTGGGCATATCATTAAAAGAGACCAAATGATGAGCTGGGTGAAAAAAATCTGCACCTGTACACAAAAACCTAAAAACAATACGACTCAATAACCTAAAAATAGCTTGACACAAAAACCTAAAAATAATAAAATTTAATAACCTAAAAATGACATGCTATATATAGGTCAACAATGCCGACACTACAAGACAAGCTTGCAGAATCTCTCGCTGTTCTGAAAAAACTACAGGACGAAGGTATTGTTGCAATCCAAACAAAAACCATAACACGAACTCACCGGGAACGTCTTGTCAAAAGCGGATTCATCAAAGAAGTGATGAAAGGATGGTATATTCCAGCCAGCCCTGATGAGCCGACTTGCGAAAGCACGGCCTGGTATGCATCATTTTGGAGCTTTTGTGGAGATTATCTTAAATCAAGGGTTGGCAATCAATGGTGTCTTTCCCCTGAACAATCATTGAGCATTCATAGCGGGAACTGGAACGTACCTAATCAACTTCTTGTCCGCGCTTCAAAAGGAGGGAACAAGCCAATATTTCTTCTTCATGAGACATCGATAATGGACGTTCGCCTGAACCTGCCGGGCAGGAATGATATAGAAATCAAGGAAAACATACGGGTTATGACCCTGCCCGCTGCTTTAATTTCATGTGCTCCCGGCTATTATTCAAATAATGCTATAGAGGTCCGCGCTGCACTGTCCATGATCTCTGATGCTTCCGAGATCTTGCACAAGCTCCTTGAAAAAGGGCATAGTACGGTAGCCGGAAGGCTTGCAGGAGCTTTCCGAAATATTGGGAAAAATGGTATTGCTGATAATATCATTGGGGCAATGAGAGATGCCGGATACAGCACTAGGGAAAATGATCCCTTTGAAGAAAAACCCGCTATTATTTTTAGTGAACGCGAGCTTTCTCCATATGTCAACCGAATACGGATGCACTGGGCGGATATGCGCGGTATTGTCCTTGAAAACTTTCCCCAGGCGCCCTCATTAAACCAGAACACCGATGAATATCTTAAACAGGTCGAAAAAATATATTTGACTGATGCCTATCATTCACTTTCCATTGAAGGTTATCGCGTCAATGAGGTACTGATTGAACGTGTTCGTTCAGGGAGTTGGGAGCCGGAAATAAACCGCAAAGATAAGGAGTACGCAGATGCCTTGGCTGCTCGTGGTTACTGGCAAGCTTTTCAAGCTGTGAAGAAAAGCTTGGAAAAAATTTTGAATAAAAACTCTCCGGGTGAGGTGGTAAATAATGATCACTCCATATGGTACAGAGAATTATTTGCTCCAAGTGTAAACGCCGGTCTTATAGGCGTATCTGACCTTGCCGGTTACAGAAACCAACCTGTCTATATCCGAAAATCAATGCATGTACCACCCCGGTACGAAGCTGTGCGCGATCTTATGCCTGCATTTTTTTCTCTTTTAAAAGAGGAAAAACATCCGGCTGTAAAAGCTGTTTTAGGCCACTTTTTCTTTGTTAATATTCACCCTTATGTTGATGGAAATGGCCGCATGGGAAGATTCCTGATGAATGTTATGTTAGCCAGTGGTGGCTACCCATGGACAGTCATTCCAATAGAAACCCGCAATGATTATATGGCCACTTTGGAAGAAGCAAGCGTAAGAAAAGATATTGGACCGTTTTCCAAATTTTTAGCTGGACTCGTCCAAAAAGGGTAATGAATATTTAACAATAATCCAAATGAAGCGGGTAATATCGCTTATTAAGGGTGTTAGCCCCATAGTAATATTAATTTTTTAAACGGTGACTAATAATTTGACGAAAAAGAAAAAGAATCTATTTCAGGTGGATTTGATAAAAAATAAGTACCATATTTTTAGTCTAGAAAATGCTAAGAAAAAAGGATATTATCCAAGAGAATTATTACAAATGATTGAGGAGTTACCCAATTTTGAGAAGGAGTTTAATATAGAGGTTGGGGAAATATATACCGTCAGAGCATTTTTTGCTATCTCGAAGCCAATCAACAATGAAGTTGGGTATCAAAGCGGATTTTTAGATGTAAAATTAATTATGAATGAGAGTGAAAATTTTATTGGCAAGGTTATTACAGAACTTCCTCCAATGTTTGTACTAAAAAAAGGATCAAAAATTAAACTTAAAAAGAGAGACCTTTTATACAAACCAAAATTATAAATAAACAAAGCTGGTCTAACCAAGCCACCCAGTTGACAGGTGATTCTCTCCCACAAAACTGGAGGCAAGGTTAAGCTGTTGCTTTAAAGGTCTTAAAACAAAAAATGCTACGGACTACGCCGGTGATTTTCATATTAATCAAGAAGGGAAGCCACGGGATTACCCCGGTTCAAAAAGGCCCTGAACTCATTTGAAATGTGGTCATTTTCTGCGACATTTTCCCAGAAGGTATATGCCAGTTGCAGTAAACGAATGATGACCTTTTTATTGAGCTTAGGATCCAGAATTTCCGATGCATCAAAAGAGAATGGTCGGATCTCACCTCCACTATTCGGAGCAAAGCCCATGGAACACATATCATAACAGGGCAATAGTTTAAAAATATCCCCGTCTATGAATAAGCTTAGGTTACCCAAATGCATGTCGGTATTATGAATTAGCTGGCCGAAATACCATAATTGCCTGGCAATATGAGCATCCTGTTCACGCACCAGTCCCTGATCTCTCAACGTGCTCATTACACGTGCCCAGTTATGGCCGAAGCCAGTAAATTCGTCATCAATTACCTGCAGTGAAATCATTGAGTATCTACCGGATACACCCAAACGGTCAAATCTCTGTGTTTCGAGAAACAGGCGTCCCACTGCTTCGAAAAATCTGGTCTCGGCAGCAGGACATATATTCTCATTGATGATTTGCGCTGCGTGATACTCGGTTATCAAAATATCACGCCATCTCCTTGCGATTTCAGTGTCATCTTTGGGGGAAAACTTAACAATGATATGGGATTCGTAAAGGCTGCTGAACGCGGTAAACTTCGGCTGCTCTCCACCGGCTGATGACCCCGGAATTTCCCCTTTCATGACATCCTCTGCCGCGTTTGGATATGATTCCCTTGTCACCCCATAAGGCTGGCGAGACAAACGCAAGATGGACTGTTCTCCCAGGATAAAATTCCCGGGCAGATCATCGCCGTTAGATATCAGGTATCTCCCGATATGGGAATTTGTCCACTGTCTTGGATCAGAGGGAAACCCTTCAAGCCGCGTTGCCATTTTACGTGAGATCTGTCTACCTAAAAAGCCCTGGGGTCTTAAATCATAAAGAAAATATGGCAGGCCGTCGTACAATCCGCTTCCACCCTCACCCAGCAGTAGAGGGGAAAAAAGCTTTGCCACGGGTTGCAGAAAGTAACCACCGTGGCTTAACGGGCGAAGGTATGCCACTACACTAACTTTACCGAGGTGGTCCACCATACCTAATGGTATTTTATCATTCACACCAAATGCATTGCAGGTTGCAGCATATTTGATTGATCGGCCTTCCTGGATCTGTACAACAGTGTCGCCCATACCCCTGAGTCTGCGTGCAACAGAACTCTGACTCAGGCTGGTTGCTGCCTGGATCTCTTTGGATGTTGAAGGACCTCGTTCCAGATACTCTTTGATTGACAGTGGCATAGTTTAATTTGTATTTATATTTTGGTTTATATAATGACTAATAAATTCTAATGAATTTTATGTTATATAAACAATAAAATCAATATATTATTTTTATGCGTTGAGTTGATTTGGTTTAAAATATGACTAATAAATAGGGATAAGATTAAAAGCCACTTTCTATTTTCCGGGGTAGGGCTTCATTTGCCCCTTGCTGGAAAGCTCAACAAGTCAAATGCACCGACGCGAGCTGGCAAGGGCCTGTTTCTTTTCTTAATGCAATCGGGTCCCTTTTTGTGTATATTAATGAAATTTTTATCAAATATTATAATATATAAGGGGCTAAAATGAAAGTTGATTCAGATAAGGTCAGATATGTTCTTGGACAAAGTATAGGTGGCGATTTTAAAAGAAAGGGATTTGAGATTGATCCTAAAATTTTTACGGATTCATTTATTGAGGCCTTTAACGGGAAAGAATGCCAAATGCCTGTTGGTGAAATGCAGCACATTATGCAAAATTTTCAACGAGCCATGGAGGACAAAAAGCAGGCAGAGCAGATGGAATCAGGGAAAAAAAATATTGAAGTTGGAGAGATATTCCTTGAAGAAAACAGTAAAAAAGAGGGCGTTAACGTTACTGAAAGTGGACTTCAGTATAAAGTGATCACTGAAGGAAGCGGAAAAAAGCCTATTGTTACAGATACCGTTGAAACGCATTATGAAGGTAAGACACTTGATGGTATAATCTTTGACAGCTCATATAAACGGGGGCAAACAACAACTTTCCCACTGGGTGGTGTAATTAAAGGCTGGACAGAAGCGCTTCAGCTTATGGCTGAGGGCTCAAAATATGAGCTGTATGTTCCATCTGAGCTTGCATATGGTCCAGCCGGCAGTGGGGGTACGATTGAACCATATGCTACATTGATTTTTATAGTTGAACTTATTGCAGTAAAATAGACTCCGGGGACAAGGAGATCCGATCACCCAGGATCGGATCTTTGTGTCATCCTTCCCTATGGTCATATGGGGGGCCTTGGGAAAGGCGCCCAGGGAAAAGGCGTAGCCCTCGGGCAGATTTTTAAATTGCGGGTTACATCTCCTGGGCAATGGTTCGGAATAATTCAACCGTTCTGAGGGTCTTTTCACTCCCGTCTGTATTATAATCCGGATATGCGGATAATTTGACCACCACGGTTCGGGAGGGAGGGTGGATATAAATATATTGGTTGTAGACCCCGATGGCCATGTAATCGGTTTTGATTTTTTTGACAGAGGTTTCCGGGATCCACCATTGATATCCATATCCCATGATCCAGCTGGATAACGGGTTTTCTCCTGGCATAAGGTGGGGCGCATCCGGGGTAACAGAATCCTGGACCCATTGTTTGGGGATGATTTGCTGGCCGTCATAAACTCCGTTGTTAAGGAACAGCTGCCCAAACCTTGCATAATCCCTCAGCACGACATTCAGCCCTCCAAAGGCCATCTCCATACCGGTACTGTCAACAAGCCAATAGGCATCGGATTCCATTCCTGTTTTTTTCCAAATTTTTTCTTCCAGGTAGCTGGACAGGGTTTGTCCGGTGGTTTCTCTGAGCACCATGCCAAGCACCTGGGTGTCCATGCTGACATAGTGGTTGTAAGTGCCGGGTTCTCGTTCCGATTTCAGGGAGATGACAAAATTGTCCATGGGGGTTCCAAGGGCAAAGGTGCGTCCCATGCGGTTGATATCCGAATTGAAATCTCCATAATCTTCATTAAATCGGACACCCGAAGACATCTGGAGTACATTTTTCAGTGAGACCCCCTCATATCCACTTCCCTTTAGTAATGGAACATAGTCGGAAACCGGGGTTGAAAGATTTTTGATATGGCCCTCCTGAACTGCAATGCCCACCAGGGCGGATACCATGGATTTGCCCATGGACCAGGAGATCGCCCGGCTGCTTTTTGTCAGACCCCGGTAATATTTTTCAAATAAAATCCGATCATTTTTGATGACCATGAAGCCTGTGGTCCAGGTATCTTCAAGAAACTGATCACTGTTAATGCTTTCTCCTTTATAAACAAAGGAGGGGGGAAGTGGTCTTTTATCCTGGCCCAATGGGGAGGGGGTGGCCGGGGCTTTTATGGTCTGGGTCATGAAGATGGCATCCATGTTCTGGAAATTGTGAACAATTTTGTCCGGCTCGAACAGGGTGAGGACATGGTAAAGGCGGAACACCTGTTCGTGGAAGATGGCAGTTCCGATGATGGCGCAGGTCAGCAGCATAAGAAGGAAGATGGAAAGGACTCGGATAATCCGTTTTACCGGGCCGGGTTTTCCAGTGGGAGTGGTCATGGGTATTTCTCCTTTGCTCATGGATAGCAGTGGTTTTACAAGATCCGGAAACTTGAATATTATTTTTGGGGTCAGCATAGTGGGGGGCTGTATTGTTGTCAATAATAATGTTAGCTATTGTTTATCTATTGTCTGATTTATAATTGACCTGTTGGGTCTGGGAATGATAAGACGGGTGAAACCAGCAGACAAAATACAGGTGAAGTGAAAAAAATGTGGCCCCCTATTCACAAAAAAAAGGAAAAATCATGTTAACAAAAGAGGTTGAAGATGGTGTGGTGATTGCCCGGTTAAGCGATGGAAAAACCAATGCAATTACCCTGGAAACATTGAAACAATTGAAAGAAATCATTGTTGAAGTAAATGAAACAGATGACCTTAAGGGAATTATTTTAACCGGCCAAGGCCGTTTTTTCTCCAGTGGGTTCAGTCTGCCCATGTTTATGGATTTTCAAACACCCGAACAGGTGATTTCATT
>JAFLJU010000426.1 GCA_022712835.1 Desulfobacteraceae bacterium | reverse complement strand
TAACTTGTCAATGATCTGGTCCAGTTGGGCTCCCGGATTGATCTGGATCAGCTTTAACAACACCATCTCCACCGCTGTTTTTGTATGGGAGGAAAATTTTACCAGGGATTCTTCATTTAACAATAGCTGCAACAGCATGCTCAGGTAGTTGGCGGGCAAGGCCGTAATCGCCTGGAAGAGCATTTGTTTTTCAACATCGGCCAGGTTAATGGCCGGGTTGTCTGGACCGCACAGTTTAATGACATTTAAATTTCGAAAATGAAGAATGATGTTGGAGAAGAATCTTTTTAAATCAAGTCCAGAATCATTCACCGTTTCAATAATGTTGATCAATGCGGCGCCGTCTTTTAGAAACACCGCAGATGAAATATCATGCATGAGCGTTCGGTCCATCACCCCAAGGTTGTCCACCACCTTTGCGTGGTCAATGGTTTTGTCAGGGCAGGCCGATAATATTCTGTCAAGAAGGCTTAACGAATCTCTGATAGACCCGTCCGCTTCCAGGGAGATGAGATCCAGGCTCTCCTTTTTGATGGTAAATCCTTCCCTGGTACACAACTTTTCAAGATGATTTGAGATTTCTTCAAGAAGAATTCTGCCAAGGTCATGGCGCTGGCACCGGGATAAAATAGTGGCCGGTATTTTATGCACTTCCGTTGTGGCAAAGATAAACATCACATGGTCCGGGGGCTCTTCCAGGGTTTTTAGCAGTGCATTAAAGGCCGCCGTGGACAACATATGGACTTCATCAATGATATAGATTTTGTAAGGGGCCGTTGCCGGCATATAGGTGACATTTTCCCGAAGATCCCTTATTTGATCCACACTGTTATTGGATGCGCCATCAATCTCAAAAACATCGGAACAATGTCCTTCAATGATGTCCGTACAGGTTTTGCAGGTGTTACAGGGAATCGGGGTGGGGCCGGTACGACAGTTCATGGCCTTGGCGAGAATTCTGGCAATGGTAGTTTTTCCGGTGCCCCTGGGGCCGGTAAATAAAATTGCGTGGGCAACACGATCCGCCGTGATGGCATTCTCAAGGGTGCGGGTTACATGGGACTGACCAACAACTTCATCAAATGTTTGGGGCCGATATTTTAATGCTAATACTTGATATGACATGGATGTCCGCTAATTGCTGTGTGGCGGAGAGGGGGGGATTCGACTTTGTCGAAAGGTAACCCGCACTCAAGCCCCTGTAATTACTCTAAATTTTTAAATCCATTCACAAACTGTTTTTTTTAAAGTGTATGGGTCTTGTGCATGGTAAATCCATTAGACATACCTTCACTTAATACCATAGCACCCTCTCTTTTACACTGGTTCACCCAAAAAAATCAAGTCCAATCCAACAGTTGATTTCATAAACTCTTTGATATGCGTTTTATTGAGGTTGGACTATAGCCAGTATCACCAGGATGGTTCGGTTAAATATTCTGTATTAAAGTTTAATGCGGAAAAACAGTTTGTGAACTCCATCTTGGCTCATATAGATTATTCTGAATTTAGAGAGAAAGGGGCAGATATAAATGATAAAGGCAGAATCAACTTAATGACCCTGCCTTTATTTATTTGAATCTATGGTGTTGTACTATTGTCTTCTTCTGGCTACTCCTGCAAGACCTAAAAGGCCTATTCCGAAAAGTATCATTGTTGCCGGTTCGGGTACTGGATTGCTGGTGAAAAGTACATCAGAATCTACCAAAGACCAACTTGTAGTGGAGCTGTCATGCCAGGATAATTCATTGACAAATACACCACCTCGTTCCCATCCTACCATCATGAATTCATATAGCCCAGCTGCAAGATCTATAGAATCATAGGTGTGGCCAGGGGCTCTATTACCATAGTGCTGAGATATCATTTGGCCACCAATTACGAGACTGAATCCGTCATCAGTATATGCATTAAAAGAATAGAGGTCCGCAGTAGCTATGTTGATGTATCCTGTATACCCAACTGCAAAACTATTATCCGGTGACAATGGGTCTATAGTATATCCTGCAACAGACCCTTGAAGATTCGAATCAGCAAAATCTATAGCAGATACAACTTGATTAACTTCAGCTACATAACCAGCATCACCGGAACCCAAACTTAGTGCACTTAATGCATTATCAGCATTTTGTGGAGCCCAGTTTGTGTCTATCCAGCGTGCATTTAAACCATCACCAGGTCCATCGATGGGGCCCCCGACACCTATAGGTGTCGCGTATACAACTGAAGATAAAAATAATGTTACAATTCCAACACATAAAAATAGAAATGCTTTTTTCATACTTTTTCCCTTTTTCAAAGGCAATATAGCTATCTCACCGTGAGACCCTTTGGCTTTCCGCCCCTGCTTCACAACAGGCTTGCCTTTGTTTTAACTGTGGTAAAAGCAATATTTAATCCTATGATGTGATCAAAATCAAAACATTTTTTAAGGCACTAATTTCATATATAAATATTTTAGGAAAATAAATTCCATATTAACTGGTAAATACAAACGCATAGAAAAATGAGTAATAAATGTAATAAATTATGTAAAAAATGTAATAGTATTGCGATGTTTAGTCGGTAATTTCTATGCGTCATTGTATCCATTGAGCAGTTTTTGGATTTGTTCTTTTGAAAGATTGATCTTGTTTGATTTTATATCCCTAAAAAGTAACGGAAACTGTCCCGCCAAGTACCTGGCTTTATTTTTAGCAGCACATAAATTACCTGTTCCAAGGGAATACCTCAACTCTTTTTTGGAGTAGATCCTTTGGGAATTTGATCCTGAAGCAATAAGAATAAGGATTTTTGACCAGGTACGAAGGGGAGTTGCCTGTCTTTATTTTTCATCCTCCATCTTCACAAGTGTGTAAGTGGGGGATGGATTGAAAATCTCAGGCTTTTAAAATAAAAAAAAGCCACTGTGATTACAGTAGCTTCAGCTTTTTGATGGCGGAGAGGGGGGGATTCGAACCCCCGGTACCCGTTAAGATACACACGCTTTCCAGGCGTGCACCTTCAGCCACTCGGTCACCTCTCCGCAGTCAATTAATTCAAGGCAAAGTAGACTCTTCTTGTCCTTTTGTCAAGGTTTAAACATGGCGGTATATTCATTTGTTGGATTATTAGCCTCGTCAAATATATACAAGGGCGGCCTGACAATGCAAGTCCCGAAACCTTCTTTAAGGCTTGAGATCAATACCAGCTTGGCTGGTTTGTTTTTTTTGGTGTGGATGAATCGAATCCAGTTCAGTTGGAAAGCATGGGATTGCAGGCCTGAAATAATATCTTGCAATCGATCTGCCGGGAATATAAAGAGCAGTTGTCCCCGGGGTTTCAAAAGCCTGTGTGCACTTTCAAAAAAATCTGACAGTTCAAGGGTTACCTCGTGCCGGGCGATGGCTTTCTGAATGTCTGGATTCAGCCGTCCAGACCCTTTCTTTTTGTAAGGGGGATTGGCGACAATAATATCGGCACCTTCCTTTGTACCTTCCTTTATATCTAATAGGGTGGTGGCTCGGATGTCTTTGTTCAGGATGTGGATTCGATCTGACAATTGATTTGCAACTATGTTTTTTGTGGCAAGTTGGGCAAGCTCCGACTGTATCTCAACCCCGATGATGTGAATCTCTTTGAATCGAAACCCAAGGATCAGCGGGATAATGCCACATCCGCATCCAATATCTATGATTTTGCAGCCAGGAGAAGGGGTCACCTGGGCCGCCAGAATAACCGGATCCATTGAATACCGGTATCCCGTTTCGGGTTGATGAACGCTTATCTTTTTTTCAAAAAAAGTATCAACTGTGGATTTTACCAATTTTAAACCGGATCTGGCGGATAAGATCCTTGTCCATTTGTTTGTTAATATTTAAAATGATTTCTCGTTCAAGAAATTTAAGTTGGTGAATCCATGCGGAACTTGAGACATTGACCGTAAGATGACCATCCTTGAAGGAGTCTGGTTTGGCATTCATGGCAATGGCCCTGCCGACGGCTGCATCCCAGATATCCCAGATCCGCGTCATCTCCATATCCTTGGCAGGCCTGTATTTGCCAAGGGCCGAATTGAGGATGTCGCTGATATGGATCAGCTTGCTGTCTTTTTTTTTGTTCATTAGGTTTGCATACCATATTTTGATCATTGAATATACCCAAATTATCGATACCAATTATGATTTGGGCAAGGTGCCAGCCTTGTGATGGTCAAATAAATATTGCCTTTTGGGGTTGATAAATATAAATATGGTTATATTTTTTCTATCAAAATAATGCATTAAATGGGCAAATTATGAGAAGTCACATCAATAATCATTTAGACAGGATTTATCTATGAATTGGGATTGGGAAAAGCTAAGGGATAATCAGCAAAAATATGAGAAAAAACAGGAGGGCGGAGGTTCTGGTATGCCAAGACCTCCACAGATGGATGAACTTTTAAATAAATTTAAAGGGTTTCAATTCCCCGGCGTTTTTTTGGTGGGCCTCATTCTTATCGCCTTATATTTTGGGTCATCTACCTTCTTTACGGTGGATCGAAATGAGGTGGGGGTGGTCCAACGATTTGGCAAATATAATAGGATTGCCCAGCCTGGGTTGAATTTTAAGTTGCCTTCGGGCATCGAGAAAGTGACCAAGGTGAATGTTAAAACTCCGGAAACCGAAGAGTTTGGGTTTAACACCACTGGGAGTAGCAGTAAATATCGGTCATCTGCTGCTACGCC
Organism: Desulfobacteraceae bacterium; assembly: GCA_022712835.1. Next base: position 1,949 of record JAFLJU010000426.1, on the reverse strand, counting down.
GAGGATGGAATCTTCCCTGATGCTGACCGGGGATTTAAACGTTGCGGTGATTCCCTGGATTGTTCAGTACAGACGATCAGATCCCCGGGCCTTTCTTTTTAATGTGAAAAATGTCAACACCTTGCTTCGAAGTATGTCGGAATCCACCATGAGAACCGTTGTGGGTGACCGGAGCATCAATGAAGTGATCTCCAGTCGTGAGGAAATAGCCTTGGCGGCCAAGGAGATGCTCCAAAAGGAAATGGATCGGTCCGAGGCAGGAATCTCAATCGTCAACATTGAGATGAAAAAGACAAATGTACCGGAACCGGTTCAGGCTTCATTTAATGAGGTAAACCAGGCTATCCAGGAAAAAGAACAGACCATATATAAGGCCCGGGAAGAATATAACAAGGCGGTTCCTCTTGCAAGGGGTGAGGCCAAACGGTTGATTCTGGATGCAGAAGGGTATGCCATTGATCGTGTTAACCGTGCCCAGGGTGATGCCACCAAGTTTAAAGCGGTTTATGACGCCTATTCCCAGGCAAAAGAGGTAACCAAAACGCGGATGTATCTTGAGGCCATGCTGGAAGTCATCCCAAATCTTGGACAAAAGTATATCATTGATTCTGATCAGAAAAACCTGTTACCGTTTTTAAATATGGGGGCCAATGGGTCGCCGCTGATATCCCCGAAACTCCTTGGGAAAGGTGAGTAGATATGAATAGTAATATAATAAAAATATCGATTTTGACGATTGTCTCACTTGCCTTGGTGCTGGTTTTTAGTTCGGCATATATGGTGGATGAGACCGAACAGGTAGTCATCACCCAATTCGGGAGAATTGTGGGGGAGCCTGTCAAATCACCGGGCTTAAAATTTAAGACTCCCTTTATTCAAACGGCTAACTATTTTCCGAAAAATCTTCTGGAATGGGACGGTGATCCAGGCCAGGTCCCGACAAAGGATAAAACCTATATTTGGGTGGATACCTTTGCCCGGTGGAAAATATCCGACCCCATTCTCTACTTCCAGACGGTAAAAGATGAATTTTCCGCCTTAAAGCGTTTAGACGACATTATCGACCCTGCCATGAGGAATCTGATCACCTCATATCCCCTGGTTGAGACGGTTAGAAATACAGATCGCTCCATGGACACCTTTGATGTTGCCGATGATAGTGAAAATAAAAATAGGCGGGTCCGGTATACGGTTAATCTCGGGCGGGATGAAATCACCCGTCGGATTGTGGCTCAATCCAGAAAGAAGCTTGAGCAATTTGGTATTGAATTGGTTGATATGAAAATAAAGCGGGTGAATTATATCGACAGCGTTCGACGGTCTGTCTATGATCGGATGATTGCCGAGCGAAATCAGATTGCTGAAAAATTCCGTGCGGAAGGAAAGGGAGAAGCAAGTAACATAAGGGGTGAGAAGGAAAAAGAACTCCAGAAAATAAAATCAGAGGCCTATCGAACTGCCCAGGAAACCAAAGGTCATGCCGATGCCAAAGCGACTCAGATATATGCAGCAGCCTATGGGGTGGATCCGGATTTTTATGCCTTCCAGAAGACAATGGAAGTCTACAAGAAAAGCCTTTCAAAGGACAGTTCACTGATCCTTTCTACGGATTCGGATTTGATGAAGTATATGAAGGGGGTTGGACATTAGGATAGGAACGCTTCCGATCGGTGGTTATGCCATCGGTCGGTTGTTCTGCCTTTGGTTAGCAGTTAAGTCATCGGTAGGCAGTTAATTATACCATTGGTCGGTGGCGATCATTGATTGGCGGTTGTGCCATTGATCGGGGATTATGCCTTTCATCGGCGATTATGCCATAGGTAAGGAAAAAAAAGGGGCTGAGTATTGAGTTGGTAAATTACAACTCAATACTCCTCCCAATATTGTACATGTTCTGACCGCTATTTTTTCTTTCTCTGATGTCTGGTTTTGGCAAGGAGTTTTCTGTG
>JAFLJU010000506.1 GCA_022712835.1 Desulfobacteraceae bacterium | reverse complement strand
CCTGTACAGATGATAATCGGGGTATCCGGTTTGATTGATAATATTTCTTTCGCAAGCTGATCTCCAGTCATATCTGGCATGGTCATGTCTGTAATAACTAAGTCAAAATCTTCCGGATTTATTTTAAAAATAGTTAAGGCTTCAGAACTTTTCGTTTTTTCTGTCACCTGATAACCAAGCCGTGAAAGCATTTTACTTTCAAGTTTGGCAACCGATTTGTCATCATCTACCAATAAAATTCTTTCTGTTCCAGTCTCTATGCCTGCCACTTGATCTGCCGTAATAATTTTAGTGGCTTTTTTCATTAATGGTAAATAAATATTGAGAGTGCTTCCTTCTCCCTCTTCACTGTATGCTTTAATATCCCCTTTATGTTCTTTTACAATTCCGTAAACCACTGCGAGTCCAAGACCGGTTCCTTTTCCTTGCTTTTTGGTTGTGAAGTATGGCTCAAAAATTTTGTTAATCGTGCTTTGAGTCATCCCAATTCCATTATCAGATACTGACAGCCTGACATATTGTCCTGGAAGTAAAAAGCTGTCAGGCAGTTCATTCTTGTTTAAGTTTATTTCTTTAAGTTTTATATCTATTACACCATTTTTTTCTTCCACCGCATGAAACGCATTCGTAATAAGATTCATTGCAATCTGGTGGACTTGTGTAGGGTCTGCCATGACTAACCCACAGTTTTGTTGAATATCTTCATGGATTTCAATGTTTGTCGGAATCGTTGAACGGCTGAGTTTTAGTACCTCTTTTAAAATATTCTGTATTCGGGTAGGTGTCATTTTATGTTCAGATTGCCTACTGAAAGCAAGAATCTGTTGAACAAGGTCTCCAGCTCTTAGACCCGCTGTAAAGATTTCTTGAGCATTCTCATATTCAAGACTATCCGAGGGCAAATCTTCTAATAGCATTTCAGACATACCGATAATGGGAAATAAAAGATTATTAAAATCATGGGCAATCCCACCCGCCAGGTTACCGATAGATTCCATTTTTTGCGCTTGTCTGAGCCGCTCTTCCATTTTATGTCGATCCGTTATATCCATTGTGGCAATTAAGGCTCTATATGAGTCACGGCGTTCTCTATCAATTGTCATTTTAAGGAAAATGGCTTTTTTCTCACCCGATAATGTTTTTATCTCTCCCTCTGATTCAAATTCGAAAAATCCCTTTGAAAGTGCGATGACCTCTTCTTTGAATGTCTCAAATGATTTTTTAGTGAAAATTTTGTCTAAATTTCCCAAAAGTTCTTCTTTGCTTTTTGCATCATGAAGCTTTAGTGCCTCTTTGTTGACATCCAGTATTTTTACTTTTTGAATACAATTTTCCAGAAAAGAAGGGTTGGTTTCAATATACTTTCTAAAATCATGTACATTCTTTGTTCTATGCTCTTCAATATACTGATATAGTTCAGTGAAATCCTCTTCCCATAATGGTACCGGTGAATATTGAAAAATATTCTGGTATCGTTTGTTCGATAAATGCAGTTCTTTTTCAGCCTGCTTTTGTTCGGTTATATCAATTGAAACACCTATTGTACCGCTAATATTTCCCTTATTATCAAGCTTGGGATAGATTGTAAACAACGCAGGGAAACGTTCTCCGGATTTTCTTATCAAAGTTATCTCTCCGGAATATTTGATGTCATTTTTAGACAAGCCTGCTTGCATCATTGGAAATCCTGCAACAATTCTGGGTGGATACAACAACGCAGCTTTTTTACCTACTGTCTCATCTCGTGTATATCCAAAGATTTTTTCTGCCCCGGGACTAATATCTAATATTGTTGTATTTTCCCCGGCAAGGTCTGTTATAATAAATGCAACATTCTCAGCGGTATTAAATATTGATTTCAAATAGTCTTCTCTCTCCTGTAAGGAGCTTTGTATCTTTTTGATTTTATCAGCGTCACTTTTAATATTATCGATCATCGCATTGATTGAATGGACAAGTTGCCCTAACTCATCGGGCTCGACTATTTTACTGAATTTTTGATTTAGAATCAGTTTTTTACAAAGTTTGTCTAAATTTAGGGTACGGGTAAAATTTGATATACTGATCAAATGACGGACAACCATATGGTTAATGATCATCAAAAAAAATATTGAAGCAAAAAATGTCTTGACCGTATTTGAAAGTAAAATTACGAACGCCTTTTCCAAGAGCCGATGATAAATTCCCTCAAGGCTTGCAAAAACCTTAAGAATGCCAACAGAAATCACTTTTCCTGAGGGAGTAGTAAAGTTCAGTGGGAAAACTTTAGTCACATCCCTACTCACCGTCGAATTTCCCACAGATTTGAATAAATTCTTCGACCTGTCTTCAATTTCAATGTATTCGATATCAAGGATATTCAAAGAGCCTTCTAACAGTATTTCAACTTGTTTCTCATCTAAGGTGTAAACACTGGAAATAATGGCAGGCAGATAGCTGTCTTGAATGAACTGAATATTTGAGTGAATTGTTTTTACATCTTTTTGATAATCAAAATAAAGTTGAACTGCTGTTGTCAGAAGGGTCAATATCGAACTGCATAACAAAACGACAACTACTATCCGAACAGATAACCGGCCTCGATTTTTAAGAACAACTTGTGTCGCATTATTGTTCATTGTTTCCTCGGATATGACAGTCAGATATCGCTCTCTTTGCTTTTGTGTGGTATTTGTTCCTTGAGACCTAAAAAATTATTGTTTAGGAAAATACTCAGTTATTGAAATACCGTGCTTTTTTAAAATTGATTTAAAAACACCGTTCGTTCGTATCTTTTCTAATCCCGCATTCAGGTTCTTTAACTTTTGTTTAAAGTTAGGGGTATTTTTGGAAATTATCAAATAAACCGGACGTCTTGTTAATGGTGGTTGTATAAACTCAATCCCATTTATAATTCCTTCAAATCCGGGCAACTTTGCGATATCCTTTAAATTATACCTCGAATACTCAAATCCTGCGATGCCCAAATCGATATTTCCCAAATAGACCATTTTTAAAATCTGTTTGGATTCGTTCACAAATATTTTATGAAGATGATCCGCTCTATCGAATTGTTCACCCATGGAAGCATTGCGCTCAACTCCAATATCAAAAGAACTAACATCACTCAGATTGCCAGTATACTTTATGTCTGTTCTCTCTTTTTTCTTAAAAAAACCAGTTGAAACAAAGGCAATCGGGCGATCAGGATAAACAAATAGTTCTGCCCTTTCTTTTGTCCAGTAAGCGATGAGTAGACCATCGTATTTTCCATCCTTCGTATCGGAAAAAGCTCTGGCCCAGGGTGCAAACTCGAGGGATACAGTATAACCTTGTGTTTCTAAAGCCGTTTTGGCTAGCTCCCAAGACACCCCATGTTCTGTGGTTTCCTTCAACGTAAATGGAGGATAGGCAACGGCTATTGCCTGAAAATGTTTTTCGGCTGCCATTAATCCCTGAGAACATACTAGTGTAACCGTTAAAACAAGTGCCCAAAATATAGTTAATCGTTTCATTCGAGCCTCCAGATCTTCATATATAGATTTTTTAGACATAAATTGCACTCTTTGTATATTAGGTCCTCAAAAGTTGTATAATTAATTCATGATTTTCTAAACATTTGACGATTCAAATGGTGTCCAACCGAATCTTTCGTGGGCGCAGGCCGTCTGGTTATATGATCTGGTTAAGGAAATCTGATCCCCCTTTTTATATGATTGGCGAGGGGACCGGATTGGACCACCCAATGGCGCTTCGCTGTTCCAGTTATCCAGTTATCCAGATGACATTTACCTAAGGAGTTCTTTTATCGCTGAAAGAAGAATATCATTATCAACCGGCTTGGTAAATGTTCTTACAGCACCGAGTTTTGAAGCAAGATTCAAATATATTTCAGGGTCAACAACCCCACCCCCGGAGATAGCTATGATTTTCATATCCGGGTTGATTTCTCTTATTTCTCTAATGGTCTCCAATCCCTCTTTTTCAGGCATGATAAGATCGGTTATTATCAAGTCAGGAGAATTCTCTTTAAATAGTTTGATCCCTTGATTGCCATTGATGGCTAAGATTACCTCATAATTATTTTTTTCAAAAAGCTTCGTCAGCATTTTTCTAATTGGAGCCTCATCATCAATTATCAGAATTTTTTCCACTATACCCCCTGCTTTGATTTAGAATTTCTCTTACTTTTTCTGTCAAATTTTTTATAAGAATAGGTTTATCAATGAATGCCTTGATGTTGAGCAGTTTTGATTTTTCCTTGTCCAGTTTCTCACTATATCCAGAACAAAGGATAATGGGAATATCCGGGCGAATTTCTAATATTTTTTTTGCCAGTTGAGTGCCGCCCATCCCCGGCATTTCCATATCCGTAATGACAAGATCAAATTTATTTGGATTAGATTTGACATGTTCCAAGGCTTCAAGACTATCCAGTATACCTGTTACCTCATAGCCGATCTTTTCAAGTGATTTTGTTCCTAATTTAATAATGGCCTTCTCATCATCATCAATAAATAATATTTTTTCGGTCCCGCCTGACAACTTCAAAGTTTCCTCTTCTGATGCAGTGTCATCTGTTTTTTGTGTTATCGGTAAGAACACTTTAAAAACAGACCCTTTTCCTGGATCACTTTTCACCGATATATCACCTTTATAGTTTTTCACAATGCCATGAACCACAGACAACCCTAACCCGGATCCTTTTCCAACTTCTTTAGTTGTGAAATAGGGTTCAAATATATTTTGCTTTATCCCAGGTTTGATACCGGTTCCATTGTCGCTGACACTTAAACACAGATACTCTCCTTGGGGCAAGCCCAAATCAGAAGGGGGTGACTTTTTATCCAAATTAATTTTTATCTCTCCTGTTTCTTCCAGCGAATGATAGGCGTTGGTGCAAAGATTCATGACGATTTCATGTATTTCAGTCTCATCGCATAAAATATAATCTTCACCATCATAAAACTTGCTTTGAATACCAATGTTTGCCGGTATGGAAGATCTTAATAATTTCAACGTTTCTTCAACCACAGGTTTTATGATTTTGGGCTTCACGGTTTTTTCTTCCTGTCTTGAAAACAATAAAATCCTTTTGACAAGATCGCTGGCTCTTTTAGCCCCGTATAAAATATCCTGTAAATTTTCTTGCATAGGATGCGTTTTTGGAAGTTCATCAATCGTCATTTGGGTAAATCCAATAACAGGATATAGAATGTTATTGAAATCATGGGCGATACCCCCAGCTAATTTTCCAATTGACTCCATTTTTTTGACTTGAAGAAGTTGTTTTTCCAATTGATGTTTGGCCGCTTCAGATTTTTTTCTATCACTGATATTAAACTCCGTCGTCACTATAAGAGGTGGTTTGTTTTCAAAATGAATAATGTTAGCAAATACCTCTACTGGGAAAACAATGCCATCTTTACAAACATGGTCTGTTTCGATGTGCAATGTTTTTCCGGACATGATGATTTTAGTTCTTTCCCTGCATAACTTTCTACCTTT
>JAFLJU010000476.1 GCA_022712835.1 Desulfobacteraceae bacterium | reverse complement strand
TCTTTTTAGTTCCAGTTCAAAGACGGCGTCAATGTGACGACGGTTAAACACACCTGTCAGGCTGTCTGTGATGGATATGTGTTCCAATTCATCTGTTTTTTGACGAAGGGTTTCGTGGGCAATTGCGATCTGTTTGTTCAGCCGGGATAATTTCCGGTTCCACCCTATCACCAGGACCAGAATAATTCCGGCAATGGACATGGATTTCCACCAGAGGGTATAGTCTGTCTTGTGTTCCAGTTCACTTCCAAGCCATTTTTGATAAATCAAGTCCAGTTCACGGTGATTTAAAGATCTGACCACCTTGCTCATGATGGAATGAAGTTGCTTGTTGTCTTTTTGTACCCCGATGCGCATATCTTCTTTAATGCTGGAATGTCCTGCCACCTTAAGATTGGTAAGACCGGTTTCCCTGATATAATGGGAGGCAACGGGCAGGCTTAAAATCGCTGCATCCAGTTGCCCGGTTGAGACGTCTATCAGGCAATCTTCAATGGTTTCCACGGGGATATAGTCAAGGTCTTGATATTTTTCAATTACTTTTCCAATGATATTACCGGTTGCCACCATGCCGGTATTCTTGGATTTTAATCCGGGGATACCGGAAATAAAGGGAAAATCTTCCCGGGAAATAATCACCACATTGTAATCCATAAACGCCGAGGTAAATTCCAAGCGGGTTTTTCTTGCCAGGGTTTTGCTGACCATGGGAACAATATCGCAGCCCCCGGTTTCCACCTGTTTTATTGCATCCTCAGAGGACAGGGCCGGGGTTATGTGAAAGGGGATCTTAAGTCTTTCCCCAAAAATTTCCAGAAAATCAACTGTCATGCCAATGACCTGGTTTCCCCGGATGGCAGAAAAGGGCATCCGTTCAGGCGCTACACAAACATTGATCTGTTTTTTAGTCGTCAGCCAATTTCGTTCTTCCGGGGTCAGTCCTATATCTTCCTGGCCAATCTGGCGGCCTGACCTGGAAAACCATTTATCCTTGAGCCCTTCCATTTCAGCCATGGTGACGCTGGCAAGGGCCTTGGTAAATATGGAGAACAGTATCGGGTTGGTTTTGAGTACCGCAAAGTGCATGGAGGATGTTTTCTGGAGGATTTCATTTTTCAGCCACCCAGAAAGTTCAAGGTCTGTGAAACCAAACTTTTTGATAAAATACCGGGCTATTCCCTCCTGCTCCACCGTGGCCACCACCTTGCCCTGGTCCACATATTCAAGGGCCTGGCGACTGCTTTCAACTTCAATGATATGGACCTTTGGGTAGTGGGTTTTGAAAAACTCAATGGAGGACCATCCCTTTGGCAGGGCGATAATTTTTCCGTCTAAATCGTTGAGGGTGTGGGTATCCTGGGTATCGGATCTGAAAATAAGTACATTTTTGCTATGGTAGTATGGGGAAGAAAATAGGGCTTTTTTTTGTCGTTCCGGGGTGACACTCAGGGAATGGATCACATCCAGACGGCCGGCAAAGAACATTTTAGTAAGTTCTTCCCAGGTGTATCCGTTGACATAGGTTATGGAAAGTCCTGATTTTCGGGCCAGAAGATCCATTAGATCAATGCCGAATCCGGCAGGCTTGCCGTCGGTAATAAAGTCAAACGGCGGCCAGTCAAATTCGTTTGCCACGGTGATTGTCGGGCGGGAATCAATAAAGACCTGTTCTTCCTGGGTATATTGCCTATTCCCGGCAGTTTTGTCTTTGCTGGCATGTGAAAGCTGATTTGGCGCAGTTCCCGGGGGGGTTGTGTGGGCAAGGGGAATAAAAAATATATAAAATCCAAGGCAAACCAAGAGGGCGCAAAAAAATTGTTTTATGCCATGATACAAAAGTAAGGCTCCTTTGGGATAGAAGGGCCCCAGAATATTAGCCCCCGTTTTTTACAAATTTAGACTGGTTTTAATCCCTATATTTATACATATCGGGGCAAAAGAATCAAGGCGGAGTATTTATTCCTTCCCGATTAAAAAGATACCATAGCTGGCAAAGAGGTTGGGAAGAACCGTGACCCTTTTCCCCTGGTACCCATTGGTATTAATGGCTGCTTTTTTTAAGATTTTAAATCCGGTTTGATCGGCAAAATGCTGAAAGTCATCCAGGCTCAATACTCGGATATTGGGGGTGTCATGCCAGGAATAGGGAAGCTCCTTTGTCACGGGGGCACACCCCGAGGTGAATAATTTCAGCCGGATTTTTAAATGACCGAAATTGGGAAAACTGACCACCCCCATTTTTGCCACCCGGAGCATGGAGCGGATCAGGGTGGCGGGCTCATATACCTGCTGGAGCGTCTGGGAACAGATGGCATAATCAAAGGTATTGTCCGGGTAATCCTGGATCTCTTCATTGATATCTCCCTGGAGTACCGAGAGCCCTTTTTCAATGCAGGTGACCACCTTGGATTCTTTGATTTCAATCCCCCGTTCAATCACCTGCTTTTCTTGTTTAAGCCAATGGAGAAGATCTCCTTCTCCGCACCCAAGTCCCAGGATTTTAGCGCCCGGGGTAATCCAGGAGGCAATGAGTTTGAGATCATAACGCAGAGGATTCATGGACAACACTCCTTAAAAAGCCTTTGATCATATTGTCCAGCCGGGGATCCGGCAGTAAAAATGCATCATGACCCCACTGGGCATCAATCTCACAAAAGCTGACATCCAGATTGTTTTTTTTCATGGCTTTGACCATCTCCTTTGACTGGTAGGTGGGGTAGAGCCAGTCCGAGGTATAGGAAATCACCATAAATTTTGCCTGGCACCGGGAAAAGGCCTTAACCAGGGAGCCCTTTCCATATCCCCTTGCCAGGTCAAAATAATCGGCTGCCTTGGTGATATATAAAAAAGAATTGGCATCAAACCGTTCAATGAACTTTTGGCCCTGGTATTGGAGATAGGATTCTACCTGGAATTCTGCGCCGAATTCAAAGCTCAGGGCACTTTTATTCTGGAGTTTTCTGCCAAATTTCAGCCGCATGGATTCGTCGGACAAATAGGTGATATGGCCGATCATTCGGGCAATCGCCAGGCCCATACCTGGTTTTTTTTTGTCATAATAATCCCCATTGTTCCAATGGGGGTCTGCCATGATGGATTGCCTGGCCACCTCATTAAAGGCAATGGCCAAGGCGGAATGACGACAGGTGGTGGCCAGGGGAACCGCAGAAACCACCATGGAAGGATACTGGATACACCATTCCAACACCTGCATTCCGCCAACGGATCCGCCGATAACCGACAATAGTTTTTTGATCCCCAGATGATCCACCAGCGCTTTCTGAGCCGTGACCATATCAGTGATGGTGATCATGGGAAAGCTTGCGGCATATTCCTTCCCGGTTGAAGGATCAATGGAGGCAGGTCCCGTGGAGCCCATACAGGACCCCAGAATATTGGTGCAGATCACAAAATATTTATTTGTATCAATTCCCTTACCCGGTCCCACCATGGAATCCCACCATCCGGGTTTGGCATCTTCCGGTTCATAAAACCCCGCCATGTGGGAGTCCCCGGACAGGGCATGGAGAACCAGGATCACATTGGTTTTTTCCTTGTTCAGGAATCCACAGGTTTCATAGGCAATGGTGACAGGACCGATGCTGGCACCGCTCTCCAGGGCCAATGCATCGGGTGGCTGTGCAAAGGTGAAAAATTGCTTTTCCACAATTCCCACCGAGGCACTACCCCCGGTGTCATTGCCCACAGTCGCATTGCCCACTATAGCAACGTCTGGATCCGCATATTCATTCATCTTCTATATCTTTTCAAGGGCTTGTTCAAGATCGGTACAGATGTCATCAATGTGCTCTATCCCCACCGAAAATCTTAACAGACAGGGGTCTGCCAGTTTATTTCTCAGCTCTTCGGGAAAGGAAATATACTGGGAGGAATAGGGATGGATAATCAGTGTCTTGCAATCTCCCAGATTGGCGAGATTCAAAATCATGGAAAGGCTGTTAATCAGTTTAAAACAGGCGGCCTGGTCCTTTAATCCAAAGGTTAACATGGTGCCAAACCCCTTGCCGTTAAACTGTTTTTTTGCCATGGCATGGCTGGGATGGTCTTCAAATCCAGTAAAATTCACCCAGTTTACTTTGGGGTGATCCCGTAAAAAATGGGCCGCTTTAACGGCATTTTCCATGTGACGCTCCATGCGAATCCCCATGGTGGTGAGGCCGATGGCGGTGAGAAATGAATGAAAGGGGGCCGGGGTGGTGCCAAAATTCACATGGTATTCCTTCCACATGCGGTGGAGAAATGCCAGCTCCCCTTTCTGGGCAATAAAGGGGGCAAAATCTTTGAACCGTTCCGTTCCCCAGTCAAAATTGCCCGCATCCACCACCACACCGCCCATGGCAGCCCCGTGACCGGAGAAGTATTTGGTGGTGGAGTGAAGGATAATATCCGCCCCCAGTTCAATGGGCCGGCAAAGCCAGGGAGAGGCCAGGGTGTTGTCCACCAGAAGGGGGATCCCTTTTTTATGGGCAATCTTTGCAATGCTTTTAATATCGGCAATTTCCATTCCCGGATTGGTAATGGTTTCAATATAGACAAACCGGGTCTTGTCATTGATGGCGGCTTCAATCTCGCTCAGATCAAGGGGATTCACCAGTTTAGCTTCAATATTGTACCGTTTATAGATATTGGTAAACAAGCCATAGGTGGACATGAAAAGGGAGGAGCTTGCAACAAATTCATCACCGGCACGCAATAGACTCATACAGGCATTATTGATGGCCGCCATGCCGGATGAGGTAACCACGGCTGCTTTTCCGGATTCCAGGGAGGCCAGTTTCTCTTCCATAAACCGGTTGGTGGGGTTACTCAGACGCATGTAAATATGGTCCTGGCTCTGGCCGGCAAAGGTTTGGCTTAAACTCTCTGCGCTTTCGTGGGAATGGGCGGCGGATTGGAAAATGGGCGGCAGGGTAGATCCTTCCCACTGCTTATCTTTTAATCCGTCGTGGATGGCTTTTGTTTCAAATCGATAGTTGGAGGTGTTCGTTTCTGGATTCATTCGATTCATCCTTTTGTTATCCGTATGCAATTACAGAGAAATAGGGATTAAATATCACATTGTGGTATTCTTTTGTCAATATTATTGTATAATAACTATACGCCATTCAATAGCAGATATTCAATGGATTCCCAAATAAAAACTTGCCTTTTTTCCAGGTTCTTCGTATCTGTGGGCAGAATTTGGTTAGAAGAAAAAATTAGGGAAACAAGGAGATTCTATGAAGATATTGCAATCGCTTCGCGGCAAATTGATGATTGGTTTTTTAATGATCGCCTCCATTACTGCCATTGTCAGCCTGGTCAGTTATAACGGGATGAAAAAGCTGGAGGCTAAATTTAAGATTGTCATTGAATCCGCTCCCCTGATAGAATCTGCAGTGAACATGAAGCTTTTCGTCAGTCAGGATATCATTGCCGTAATGAAATTAATGGCTGCCCTTGATACGGAAGAACTGGACATTGTCTGGAAAGAACACGAAATCAATATTGCCCGGTTTGACCTTCATAAAAACGGAATACTGAAAGGGGCGACACTGAAAACCAAGACCATTTTCCCGGCAAAGGATGAAAATTTACGGAAGATTGTTCTGGCGGTTGGGACCTCTCATGAAAAGGCATTTCGGCCAAGTTTTAAGATTGCCTATGAACAGATGCACAAACAACTATCTGCGGAATCCTATGACTATAATGTTCTGGATACCATTGACGATAAACTGATTGAAATCGGTACCACTCTCACCGAACAGCTGGATCAGGTGATTGGGATCTGTGAAGGCGTAATTGCCCAGGCACAAAATGATGTTCAGACAGAAAAAGCCCGGGCCAGCACCCTGCTGCTGGCAGCGACATTGATCGGTATTGCCGCAGCGATTGCCCTGGGTTTCATCATTTCCGGGAAAGTGACCGGCCCGGTAAAAAAAGCCGCTAGGTTTACCCAGACCATTGCTGAAGGGGATTTTACCCATTCCCTTGAAACGGATCAGAAAGATGAAATCGGTTCCATGGTAACGGCCATGAACCAGATGGTCAAAGGGATTGCCCGGGTATTTAAGGACATTTTATCAGGGGTCACCACCTTAAATGAAACTGCTTCGGATCTGTCCTCGATTTCCCGGGAACTTAAGGCCGGTGCCCAGGACATGTCCCAACGATCCGAGTCTGTGGCAACGGGCGCAAAGGCCATGCGGGATGGGATTACATCGGTGGCAAAAAGCGCGGAACAATCCTCGTCCAATTTAGATACCGTCTCCGCTGCCATGGAGCAAATGAATGCTACGGTAAATGAGATCGCAAAAAATACCAGTGAAGCAAGGTCCATTACCCAGACTGCCGTGACCACAGCAGAGCATGCATCCATAACTGTGAATGAATTGGGGAAAGATGCGCTGGAAATCGGCCAGGTAACTGAAGTAATTTCAACCATATCCGGTCAGACCAATCTTTTGGCCCTGAACGCCACCATTGAAGCCGCCCGTGCAGGGGAAGCCGGGAAGGGGTTTGCCGTGGTGGCCAATGAGATTAAGGATCTGGCCCAGCAAACAGCAGAGGCCGCCAGTAGTATCGCAGAGAAAATCAACCGGATTCAAAACTCTTCACAGGGAACCGTGGATGAAATCGGACAAATTTCGGGTGTGATCCATGAGGTGGAGACCATTGTCTCTTCCATTGCCGGAGCCATTGAAGAGCAGTCCATCACCTCAAGGGAGATCGCCCAGAATATTGCCCAGGCCGCCGAGGGTATCCATGAAACAAATGCAAATATTACTCAATCTTCAGAAGCCGCGGCTAAAATTGCACAGGATATTGCCGGTGTAAATTCAAACGCAAAAAAAGTTACGGACTCCAGTCAACAAGTCAGTGACAATGTACAAAAACTTACCGATTTCGCAGTAAGTCTCCAACAAGGACTCAAGCGATTTAAATTATAAACTTAAATATGATCTAACCGTTCAATTCCTTTACCGCCTCAATCAAGTGGGTGTGTGCTTTTTTTTTAAACCATCTGATAAGGAATGTTCTATAAAGTGTTCCAAGAGCAGCGCCTTTTTTGGATCAAGGATTATTTGTATAGAGAAGAGGCCTTCTCGCAGCCCTGTCTGCATTTCTGGCTTCGGGATGGCGTTTGAGAAATACTATTACAGGTCGTGTCACAGCCAGGAAAACCAGGATTATTGACCACTGCTTCTCGCAAATTCATCCAGGCTCCTTGAAGGTCTGAGAGGATTGTTTTTTCATACCCAGTTGATTCCGTTTGAAAAGTCATTGCGTCGTTTCCTCAGTAATCAACTCTGTCTTTAAGGTCCTTACCGCATTTGAAAAACGGTGATTTTTTAGGCGGCACCCGAACAATTTTAGGATTTCCTTCCAAAACCGATCTTAAATTTTCTTAATTTAGATCTTAATGTGGATGGATTCATACCTAATATTGATGCGGCTCCCTTTTTCCCTTCAATTCTGTAGCCGGTTATTTTAAGTACCGATTTAAGATGATTTGAGATTATCTCATCCAGCGTGGTATTATATGAGCCATCTATATCTGGATCGAAATCAGATTTGTCAGGCAAACTCTCCTTCTCACCCAGAGCAGAAAAAACCTTCATCCTCCCTGTTATTAAAAACCGCTCCACAAGATTTTCAAGCTCTCGTACGTTACCAGGCCACTTGTGCTGCTGAAGCTTTTTTAGGAAATTTTGAGGTAGGTCTGTTCTATTTTGAACCTTAAGTTCCCTTGATTTTTTATCCATAAAATGCTGAACCATATCAGGTATGTCTTCAGGTCTTTGCCTGAGGGGAGGGATCATTATTGGAAAAACGTTGAGCCTGAACCATAAATCCTCTCTAAAAGTTCTCTCTTTGATCATTTTTTCAAGGGACCTGTGTGTTGCGCTTATAATCCGAACATCAACAGGAATTATTTTTGTTCCTCCAATCCTCTCTATTGTTTTCTCTTGCACAACCCTTAACAATCTTACCTGGACAGCTAAGGAGAGTTCTCCTATCTCATCTAAAAATATGGTTCCGGTGTGAGCCCTCTCAAAACGCCCCCTTTTCATTGATACAGCACCTGTAAATGCGCCTTTTTCATGACCGAAGAGTTCACTATCTATAAGGCTTTCAGGGATTGCCCCACAATTAACCTTAATGAGTGGATTATCTTTTCGTTTAGATGCTTTGTGAATGGCGTTAGCAATAACCTCTTTACCGGTTCCTGTTTCACCTAATAAAAGTACGGGGCTGTTCATGGGGGATACCTGCCTGACCATCTCCAGCACATTTGACAGGCCAAAATCAGCACCGATAAGTGTATCACCACTAATTTCCATTAATCTTCTGTTCAGATACTGATTATCATCCTCAAGCAACGTTTGAAGGTGAATTATTTCTTCGTGTTGCAGCATATTGCCAATCGCTGCTGTGAAAGGATCATGGAGAAGAGAGATGAGATGAGCATGTTTTTCAGTATACATATTTTTCTTTTTTACAATTATCATGAAAACTCCCAATCTTTTACCTTCAAGCTCTATATCCATCCTAAGCTGTGAACTTTGTTTCGGCCAAAAGATTGCGGAAATTTTTCTTAGTTCAGGAGATTCTTTTTCAACATCATTTATAATTTTTATATTTGCTTCCTGTTTCCATTCAGTTGCCATCCATGCACTCAACTCTTGAGGCAAAATAATTAATTGATTAGGTGTCTTCATATTTTCAGGAAAATTTGATGCAAGGAACCTACCGGAATGGGTTTCCGGTTCATAAAGGGCAAAGGCCACTCCATCCACAGGTATGTGTTGTTTAATATAATTTTTAAGTCTTTTTATTGCTACCTCAGCAGATAGGCTTGAAAACATGCACAATGTCGCTTTTCTGTAAAATTCATTTTCGTTTACCATAAAAACTCCTGATATTGAAATTTTTAGACAATACTTTTGTATATAACAGAAATAGTAATATCCGTCAAATATCGCAGATATAACTGTTATATTTAACATATGAACTCTGCCACTCCTGTAACTCACTATGTATGCAGGTACGTTCTATATGGCATGGATATTGTAAAAATCAACTCAGAAAACAAATTATGAGGCATATAAATGAAATCTATTGAGATGATAAAAGTTCGCTCCTTTTCGGACGATGAAAAACAAAAAGTCCTTGAAATTTTTTTAACCATTTCTATTAAAGATCATAAGGATCTATTAAAGATCAGACTGCTACAGGATCAGAATATATCCATGGACTTTATTGTCTGTCTTTACTGGAAAGAAACCGAGAAAAAAAAACATAGTGATATTAGCGACAAACTCACTGCTGCTTTGAAAAATTATGGGTGGATTTCCCGTACAGTATGGGAACCACTGCCCGGGATGACTATATTAAATAAGGAGAGAAATTAGTGCGGAAATTTAAAATAATGGGAGAAAAAAGATTTTTAATTGTGACTGGAGGGTTGATCATCTTTACGATTTTTATCGCTTCAGCCATGCTTAATAAAAACAGTCTCCATAGTAAAAATGAGACAGGATCAGCAAGACCAGTCAAATCTGTTATCGTTGAAAAAAATAAAATCATCGGCAAACGTTCTTTTCCTGCTCTTATAGAAGTCGCAAGAGAAGTAGATCTTGCTTTTCGTGTTGGTGGCCCCATTAAAGAATTTAATGCAGTAGTGGGACAAAAATTTAGAAAAGGGGAGACAATCGCAAGAATAGATACAAGGAATTTTAAGATTCAAATTTTACGTCTCAATGCTGCCCTTGAAGGTACTATGGCATCATTAAGAGCGATGAAAAAAGGAGCAAGAGAAGAAGAAATTGCTTCACTCACTGCTGATCTTGACGCATCTATAGCAAGACTGGAAAAAAGTAAAAAAGAACTTGCACGATCAAAAAAACTTATTGAACAATCTTTTACAACACAATCTTCCCACGACCAGGCAGTTGAGCAATACAAGCTGGCCAGGTCAGCTTTTGAAGCATCTGTCCAGAATCTTAAAAAAGCAAAAAAGGGTGCAAGAAGAGAAGATATAGAGGTTGTCGAGGCTCAGATAAAACAACTTAATGCAAACCTTTCAGCCGCCAGAAACGCTCTGGCAGATACCAAATTGAAAGCCCCGTTTGATGGTGTAATCAATATGAAATATCTGGAGTTATACGAAAATATAAAGTCAGGAGAACCCATTGTATCACTCCTTGATTTTTCAACTGTTGAGATAAGCACGTCCATACCTGAAAAGATAATGCTGAAAAGATCTTTCTTTAAAAAAATGTATGCGGTAATTGATGCTTATCCACAAAAAACAATCGACGCAAAATTAACAGAGATCGGCTTAAAAACCACAGGCAATAACCAGAGTTTTCCACTTACAGCAGTTCTGAATATCCCGTTAGGGCTTGATATTAAACCCGGAATGACGGCAACCCTTTATATTGAGTATAGTCTTAATAAAAAAGAAACTAAGGGATACGCACTACCTGTCACAGCACTTTTTTCAGATCTTGAAGGCAATTCATGTGCATGGAAAGTGAATTCCGACATGACAATATCCCAACTGAAGCTTAAAACAGGCCCAATAAGAGATGAAAAAATTATCGTACATTCCGGACTTTTAAGTGGTGACAGAATAGTAACAGCTGGCGCTCGTTTTCTCATGGATGGTCAGATTGTAAGGTTAATGGAGGCAGCTGGTAAATGAAGATAACAGAATTTACTTTAAGCAGGAAACTTGTTGCCTACGTTCTTACAATTATAATTTTTGGAGGTGGAATTATTTGCTACCAGAATATAGGCAGGCTTGAATTTCCAACCTTTACGATAAAAACAGCCCTGGTCATCACCCCATATCCCGGGGCTTCGGCAAAAGAAGTGGAACAGGAAGTTACAGACCTTATTGAACGGTCAGCCCAGAGGCTTTCGCAGGTAAAAGAAGTGCGCTCTATTTCAAGAGCCGGTTTATCTATCGTTTATGTGGACCTAAAAGACAAATATATATCAAAGGATATTCCACAGGTTTGGGATGAACTTAGAAGAAAAATTGGTGACGTTCAAAGCAGCCTCCCGCCAGGCGCGATTAAATCCACAGTAAATGATGATTTCGGAGATGAATATGGCATCTTCTTTGCCATATATGGTGATGGATACACCCACAGTGAACTTAAAAACTATGCTGATCTTCTTAAAAGAGAACTGCTTCTGGTGGAAGATGTTGGAAGTATTGAACTTTGGGGAGAGCGAAAGGAAGTCATAAATCTTGAAATATCAAGGACTAAGCTCGCTGAACTTGGCATATCAGTTGATGGAATTTTTTCAATCCTTAACAGACAAAATCAAATTGTGGATTCCGGCAGCCTACTTGTGGGAAAAGATTACATAAAGATCAGACCCACGGGAAATTTTACGGCTGTTAAAGAACTGGGTGAAATGCTCATAAAAAGCAGGACAGACCAGAGCGTAACCCACCTAAAAAACATTGTCACAATAACAAGAGGGTATCAGGACCCACCCTCAAGTATAATGTTCTACAACTCAAAACCGGCAATTGGCCTTGGGATTTCAACAGCCGACGGCGGCAATGTGGTTAAGATGGGTAAAGCTGTCCAAAAACGTATAAATGAGCTTGAAGCTGATGCGCCTGTGGGTATGCAGATCGGTTATATCGCCTACCAGTCAGATACGGTGTCTGAATCCGTAGATGACTTTATTATTAACCTGATCGAAGCAATAATTATAGTTATCGTTGTACTCTGTATCACAATGGGCTTTTCAAGCGGGATTTTGATGGGTGTAATTTTACTTCTTACCATTTTTGGCACATTCATAGTCATGAATGTGATGAATATAAGTTTTCAGTTAATCTCCCTTGGGGCTTTGATCCTTGCACTTGGGATGCTTGTGGATAATGCAATTGTAATAACAGAAGGTGTTCTGGTAAAAACTAAGATGGGCATGGATAAAACCAAAGCCGCCCTTGATACAGTAAAACAAACCGCCTGGCCTCTCTTGGGAGCTACTTTCGTAGCCATCCTTGCTTTTGCTGCTATTGGCACATCAAAAGATTCTACAGGTGAGTTTTTAGGCAGTCTCTTTCTCGTTATAGCTATTTCTCTGAGTTTAAGCTGGATTCTTGCCATCACGCTTACACCGCTTTTTTGCGTACAATTCCTACCTGAATTAAAAGAAAAAAAAGCTGATGATCCGTATGATGGAATCCTGTACAAAGGCTATAAAAAGTTATTAAAATCAGCCCTTAACAATAAAACGATAACAGTTGCCCTACTGATTTCATTACTCGTTTTCTCCTTATATGGTTTTACATTTATTGAAGACTCATTCTTTCCAAGTTCGAGACGCCCTCAGTTCATGATAGATTATATAAAATATGAAGGTACACATATTAATGATACAAGGAAAGATATTCAAAAAATAACAAAATTTCTCACATCCCGTGGCGATGTGTCTGCAACGACCTCATTTATTGGCAGGGGAGCACTGAGGTTTTTACTTACCTATGAAAGTGAAATGCCGAACACAGGTTATGGACAGATTCTTGTAACGGTGAAAGACTATAAAAAGATAGACTCAATCCTTTCTGAAGTAAGAAAATACATTGCTGATAACTTTTATGATGCTGATATTAAACTTCACAAATTTGCCTTGGGTTCAGGAGGAGGAACCAAAATAGAGGCAAGGTTTTCAGGCCCTGATATAAAAGAGTTGAGAAAATTAGCAAAGCAAATAAAAACCATAATGAGAAAAGATCCTGTTTCAACAGAAATCAGAGATAATTTCCGTCAAAAAGTCATGGTAGCAACCCCGGTTGTTTTAGAAGCAAAAGCAAGAAGGCTTGGAATAACAAGACCTCTAATCGCTGATGCCCTTGCCATGAACTATTCCGGTAAAACAATTGGTTTATACAGGGAAAATGACAAACTAATTCCAATGATAGTGAGGGCTCCGAAATCGGAACGTAGCTCAGTGGATCAGATGAACAATATGGTGATACTAAGCCCCATAACAGGTGAAAGTGTTCCATTTGGTCAGATTATAAGTGGTATTGATAATATCTGGGAGGATCCTGTAATACACAGGAAAAACAGGAAACAGACCATAACAGTGGGCTGCAATCCTGTAAAAGGCAATGCAAGTGTTCTCTTTGAAAGATTAAAGCCCGAGATCGAAAATATAAAACTACCACCGGGATACGAATTTGAATGGGGCGGGGAGTATGAGTCTTCGGGTGATGCTCAAAAATCTCTTTTTAAAATGATACCCATATTCTTTTTGGCAATGGTATTTACAGTGCTGACACTTTTCAATGCACTGAGACAGACATTTATAATCTTCCTTTGCCTTCCCTTTTCTATAATCGGTGTAACAGCAGGCCTATTGATAATCGGAGAACCATTTGGTTTCATGTGTCTTTTGGGACTATTGGGACTGTCAGGAATGCTGATTAAAAATGCAGTGGTTCTTTTAGACCAGATAGATTTATCCATAAGTGAGGGGGAAAAACCCTATAAGGCCGTTTTAGACTCCTCTGTCAGCCGGTTAAGACCCGTTATGATGGCAACAATCACTACAGTTTTAGGAATGCTTCCACTTTTAAGTGATCCTTTCTATGTCGGTATGAGTATTGTTATCATTGCAGGACTGACCTTTGGAACTTTAATCACTCTAATTGCAGTACCCGTTTTTTATACTTCAATGTATAAAATCAAGGCATAAAAATCAATTGGCTGGATAATCTCCCCGATCCATTAATCCTTTTCCAGACTTGAAAAAGAGTGATTTCTTGGAAGGCCGGGTTTGAAGCCCTGTGTAAACGCTATAACCAGTCTTCCCCTGCCGTCACCATGAAATACCTGGGGATTCAAAATCAGGAGTTTCCACCCATTGCCTGATGCCAAGGTCACCAATGCCTTTGCCAGTTTTGCCTTTTTTCAAATCACAGCCAGCGACCAAACATACCGGGCTCACCATGATAAAATTCAATTTGTTAGGAATTGGTCAAGGCCTGATCAAAGGCCTCTGCCTGGCTAATAGAAGCATAAAATAATTACTGGGTTTACGGATTATTCCTGGAAATATTTTTTCCAGCGTACGAATTGAGACTTGAATATCAGTAAAATAAAAATAGAACTATGAAACTTTATACGGCCAATACAGATATGACGGTGATGACTTGATATTACGGTCAAAGGTAAAGATCCGATTGGTAATATCTTCGACAGCCCCTTCCTGGAAAATGGTCATGGGATCGAAAGAGAGGAAGATATCATGGTCGGAATACAAAGAGATGTACAAGGAACTTATATAGGCGGCATAAGTATGTTTGGGGCGAGATTTTGAATCGGGAGGAGGTCTCCCTGGTTTGCTTTTGTAAAGTTGGCATTGATGCCATCGGTACCTTCTGGCTGATTATTTTTCAAAACTGGGGGCTGAATATATGGGGGACCGGGAAACATGAATGATGCTGAAAATGGTTCCAGTGTCCCGTCATTGGAAGGTGATCAGATTTTGAAGGAATACCGTTGCCCTCACTGTGGCAAATTTCTATTAAGAGGTAATGTTTAACGTTTGAGAATGTCATGTCCTCATTGCCAGAAGATGATCGATTCTGATGCCGATATCCTTGGTAAACCGGTGGGAGATCTCCCAAGATCTGAGCTTTAACAAAAGCATCGAATACCCCGTGATAAAAGGTATGGGCCACAATGAATAGACAAATTGGACACTTTTCATTTACTACTTTAAAAATTCAAACAAACATGGCTTTTTTTGTACTGCAAGAGGGCTATCCCTAAAAATTCTATTTTTCAGAACAATTCAGACATTGCTTTTTACGCCTACAACTTACACTTCCAAGTTAATTTGAAAGAACTCTGACCGGAAGTGATAATGCAATTGACCGTTCCTGAAATTGTTAATCTGTTTCCTATGAAATATAAACGATCTTAGGGTTTATCTAATCATATAATATCAGGAGGTTGCCATGGGTAAATTAAAAGACAAGGTTGCAGTTGTAACGGGTGGCGGTACCGGTATCGGACGTGCTATTTGTCTCGAGTTCGCACGAGAAGGGGCTCATGTAGTAGTGGTTTCAAATGTTGAGAAAGAGGCACAAAAAGTTGCCCAGGAGGTGTGTGGTTTTGGCAGGGAAGGTATTGCATTTACCATTGATGTAACGGATGTGGAGAAGGTCAACAAACTTTCAACAGATGTAAATCAGAAATTTGGAAAAACGGACATACTGGTTACAAGTGCTGGTGTCATGGGGGACCGTACTTTTCTGACCAGCACATCCGATGATGGGTGGCGCAGAACCATCGAAGTTAACCTTAACGCCACATTTTATTGCATAAAAGCGTTCCTTCCTAAAATGATAGAAGAACAAAAAGGCCGGATCATAACAATATCTTCCGTGT
This sequence comes from Desulfobacteraceae bacterium, assembly GCA_022712835.1. The sequence continues at coordinate 10,965 of JAFLJU010000476.1, read as the reverse complement.
CCGGGAAGCTCCCGGCTGCCCTGAATGCCGATTATTCAGCGTCAAAGCACGGGGTCATCGGCTTAACAAAAGCATTGGCACTTGAACTCGGCTTGCTGGGGGCTCATAGCATTACGTCAAATTCAATCTGTCCGGGTTCCGTGGCAACCCCAATGATTGATGAGATTACTGAACATATGCGGCCGCTGACTGGAGAGACCAAGGAACAGTTTATTAAAGATAGGATCGCTTCTAAAAGCCTTCAACAAAGACTGCTTGAACCTGAAGAGATTGCCTATATGGCCACCTATCTGGCATCAGACGAGGCAAAAGGTGTCACTGGGCAGGCAATGAATGTGTGCGCAGGAACAGTTTTGTATTGATATAAAAAAGGGAAAGAAAAATGAGTTTATTAAAGTTAGGGCCCGTGAGACAAGTTGGGTATGTTGTTAAAGATATCGAAGCCGCTATGAATGAATGGGTTGTACTGGGTGTCGGACCCTGGTTCTATGTGGAAAAGGTTCCTGTGGAAAATTATCAGTATAAAGGCCATTCTCATGAGTTGGATATGTCAGTGGCATTAAGCAATTCAGGAGATATCCAGATCGAACTTATCCAGCAGAGAAACAGCGCCCCTTCTCTTTATCTTGATTATCCGCGGACAGTAGGGGGAGGAACCCATCATGTTTCGCACTGGCTGGAAACCGACATTTATGAAAAAAGGTTTAAAGAACTTCATGACCTTGGATATACGGTGGGGCATTCCGGAAATATTGGCGAGAATGGTAGATTCGCTTATTTTATAAATGACAAATTACCGGGAACAATTATTGAAATATCCGAGATGAGCGGTTTCAAGGGGGAGTTTTTCCAGGGCATCGCCGATATCTGTAAAAAATGGGATGGATCAGAACCGATTCGAGGATAATTCTCAAGCTAACACAAATCAAGATTGTAGCAGGAATTCTAATGCGCTATCAGTCTGGATGTTTTGAGCAGATTTTCAATCCTAAATACGTTGCCGTAGTCAGCGTATCTACCGAAGGTTTGGGGTTTGGCAAAGGCATATTGCTATCCCTAAGCCTGGGTTGGGTTATAACCAAGTTCCTCCTGCGCTCCTATAATAGAGATCCTTGTTACCGGAGGCGGAGGAGACTGTAAAGCCGGAGGACAAAAAAGACATGCCAGCAACACCCTTCAAAAATTTGATACCCCCGATCTCATCGAGAATATTTCCGTAGAAAGGAAAACACTTCCTAAAGGAAAATATAAGGATAGGTGTATGGGAAAAGCGTTATTAAGAATTTCAAAAAAGAAGCAGTTTAATGTTTTACCTGAAACACTTTCAGGTACTGCCCGCTATATTGCTTCGGTTCAACTTGAATCAGGCGCCATTCCATGGTTCAAAGGTCATCTCCTCGATCCCTGGGACCATGTGGAAGCAGCAATGGGCCTCGCCATTGCTGGTTTTCATGACCGGGCAAAAAAAGCCTATGAATGGATGGCTTGGGCACAGGAACCGGACGGGGGGCTCTGGCCTGCCTATGCAGGTGACGAACCGCTCGACAAGACCCGCAAGGAAAGCCACCATGCACCTTTTCTGGCAACAGGACTTTGGCATTATTATTTAGTCACAGAAGATATTGAATTGATCACAAGACTATGGCCGCATGTTGAAGCGGCCGTATCCTTTGCCATCCAAATGCAGACCTTCCATGGTGAAATCGCATGGGCTCTGGACAAAGATAACAAGTCCTGCGCCGACGCCCTGGTTACCGGATGCGCTTCTATATATAAAAGCCTTGAGTGTGCCATCTGTCTGGCTGATGTATTTAATGAAAAGAGACCGGTATGGGAAGAATCCAGGAAAAAATTGGGCCAAGCCCTGATTCATCGTTCAGAACGTTTTGACCGTACCTGGGGGAGTAAAAAAAGATTCTCAATGGACTGGTTCTATCCTGTCCTTTGTGGTGTGATCCAAGGCCGTGACGCTGAGTTGAGACTTCAGGAACGATGGAAGACATTTGTCCATCCGGGCCGCGGATGCCGTTGTGTCAGTGAAGAACCCTGGGTCACTGTGGCAGAATCCTGCGAACTTGTGATGGCGTTGTTGGGTGCTGGTCTTGTGGCCGAAGCCCATTATATTTTCAATTGCCTGCATACCAATCGAGACGATAACGGTGCTTATTGGACAGGGTATCAGACCGACCTGGATATTTTTTGGCCAAAAGAGAAAACCACCTGGACAGCTGGCGTGGTAATTATGGCGGCAGATGCTTTATACCGGATAACACCTGCTGCAAGCCTTTTTACAAGAGTTACACTCCCTGAAACCTTTTATGTATAATTAGGTCAGTTGATGGGAGCTATTGTTATAGCTTGAAAACAAAAACAAATCCAAACTTCAGAACGTAAATGAAGAACTGGTTCCAACCTGAGCCCTTGGTATGGCGTTTTTCCGGGAATCTATGGAAAACAGCTGAGGTAAATAACGTATCCATTTTCATTTGACCAAATCAATTTTGGCAGGGCTAAATTCCGAATACAGTTGAGAGTGTTATAGGCAATCAATCCTGTTTGAAACAAAGTGGAATAGTTAAAATAAAATCTGACAGACACCTTACCGAAACCGGAATCTGTCAGACTATGTTTAACCTTTTGAACTAAAAAGTGTTACCTTTAAAAGCAGTTTAATCAGCATTGATTTCTGAAAGCCAAAAAAACCAGAGGTTCGCTGTCGGTATTGCGAACCTGATGCTGCTCGTTATCAATCTCGATAAAATCACCGGATTGAACGTCAAGCTGCTCATTCTTTAACTTAATGGTGCCTTTTCCTGCCATGATTACCAGGCGCTCCTTGTCATCATGTATATGATCAGGCGTGTAACCGCCGGCCTCTAATTCCAGCTGAAAAGTATCGTCAGATAATATCCTGATCTTCGTTTTTTCAGCGCCTTCCAGCCCAAGAGCCGCTGCGTCATAACTTTCTACTTCATTGCAGTGTAAATGTTTCATAATATATCCTTTTGTTAAACAGTTAATAAACCATGATTATGAATAAAACCACGTTGATAATTGCCGATACAGACAATAGCAGCTACTAAGGATTGGCTTCAAAATTACTTGATCTTTTTTTTACAAAACACCCTGTCTTTTAAGGGATTTTAGAAATAATTTAGATTAAGTTATTTTGTAACGATTCCTAACCACATGAATGCCCCGGCATTAAGTCAAACCGTTATTTTGTCATCTCAACCTGAAATCTGTCGAGCCCCACCTTATCGAGCTGATCATCCGACGTTACCATGTTTAAGACAGCTTCACCTACTCCTGTTTTCATGCCCACTTCGTTGGCCAGTTCTAAATAAGCTCGAATATCTTTTTCATTCACCTTTAGCTGAATCGCACGGGCATCAGGAGTCCCATACATGGTATTGAGTGACATCAATGCAGCTTCCCAGACTTCCGTCAAAAGATTTTTACCGCCACTCGCATTAATGACCTCTACCATTTGTTTCAAGTTAAGACCGGCTTCCAAACCAATTTTTAAAGCAGCTGGTGTCAGAACCATGTTGCAAATCCCAAGAACATTATTTACCAATTTCATGGCCGCCCCCTGACCAACCTCGCCCACATGAAAAATAACCCTACCAACGGCCTCAAGAACGGGTCGGAGTTTCTCCACCTGATTCTCGGTTCCCCCTATTATTATACTCAGTGCAGCGAGTTCGGCCAATATTGGTCCCCCGCTGACCGGTGCATCAACAACTTCTATGCCATTTGCGTTATATCGATGGGCGATATCCCTGATTTGTTTCCGTGAGACCGTCGCCGTGACGGCAACTGCCAATTCCCTTTTTGGATCAATGTGTTTCGATAAAGTTTTAAGAACATCGTTTACCTGATCACCGGTATTGACCATAATCAGAATTTGATCGCATACTGCCATGTCCTCAAGCTTTTGAGCACGTGTCGCTCCGGCTTTCACCGCAGCATTACAGGCTTCAGGACGAATATCAAAAACCATCACATCTTTGAATTTGGCGGTCAGGTTAACCGCCATATGCTTTCCCATGGCACCTAATCCAACAATTCCGACTTTTTCCATACATCCTCCTAAATAAGTAATTCCGATTTTCTCCATACATCCTCCTAAATAAGCGAAAATTTTTTTTGCCTCTCCTGCATGATAGGCCTTAAACTTCATCCATTTAAATTGAACCTGTTCATAGAGCTTCCACTATATTCTTATAAATCTTTTTCAAGTGCCTTGAAAATAGCTGTGGAGGACATTTATGTTATCATTTCCGGCCAGATGAATTTATATATGTAAGCGGAGGGTGGCGATCATTTATAAATCGGCCTTGACATAGTCAGAAAAATATACACCATGCAAAATAGTTGAACTCTCAATCATTTTAGCATAATTAGATTTCACCGAGACCCCATGTACAGTTTTAAAAACGATTATGGCGAAGGTGCTCATCCGAATATTTTAGCTGCTTTGGCAGAACACAACTTGACCCAGAAAAAAGGATACTGCATGGACCGCCACTCCAGCAACGCCGTCCAAATAATCAAAAAATTGGTCGGTGACCAGGATGCTGGCGTACATCTCATATCTGGGGGGACCCAGACCAATTTAATTGCCATCAGCGAACTGCTTCGCCACCACCACGATAGCATTACTGCCAAGACAGGGCATATTCCCACCCATGAAACCGGCGTCATTGAGGCCACCAGACATAAACTGCTCACAGTGGACACTCCCAACGGTAAAGGTAGAGTCTCAATATCCTGAACTTAACCGTTTCAGATATGAGCACGGAGGTTTCTTTGCCCACCCCATCGGTTTCCAGTAACACACCGTCGGGGAATGTATACCTCCTTCCCACGCAGCCCATGGTCTGCTTCTCAAGGTCAAGGCACCAGATAAACCAGTTACGCCCAAGGGTTACCGCTTCACCAACAGCCCCACCCCCATGGATGCACCTTCATACGCAAAGGGTTCGCTGAAATAAATCCACTTGCCGTCACTTCTCATGTCCAGATCATTGCAGAATTTAAGGGGGGCGACTGTTTTTTTCGTTCACCCAGTCCAGCCAAAGCCCTGCTGAATTCTGCTCTGTATAGACCATATCCTGGTTGCCCTTGGGCAGATTAAAGTCAACGGGCAGTTTCGGCGCACGAAGAACCAATGGACGGATTGACTTGTCGGAGATGGTCAATTCATAAATACCGACCTTTTCGTTGGTCGGATAGGTTGCACCGTAAAGATAGGAGGAGCAGAATACAATTTTGTCCTGATTCCCTGGAACCTGCAAGGTCCCAGTCGCCATCAATGGTGCATCCACAAAGGGTTTTGCTGCTTTATTTTTAAGATCAAGGATCCATATCCAACCGTCCATACATGTTACAAAAGCCCTTCTCAAAGATTCTTGGAGAACGATTTCATCATGGCCCCGCAGGTTTTCAAATGACACCAGCAACTCTTGGGACAGGGGATCCCCCTGGGCAATCACCCGGGAGATATGATCGGGAACCGGGCCCATTTCAAACGCCGGCTGCACGGTAAAATGGGGTGGTGGAGCTTGTGCATACCACCAGCCAGCAATCACCACAGCGATAATTGCCATACAATAAAGACAGTTTTAATGCTATTATGGATTTCATATTTGTGGATCGTTTCTGTTCAGATGACATATTCCTTCCTTTTTAAACCTGGTTGAAATTTTCTGCCGAAACTATAGTTCAATAACCATTGAATCGAGATCCATTTCATGGTTGGCAAGGCAGGCCACACAGTTCTCCTTTTTGGCCATACCGGAGATCCATTCAAAAGAGCGAATCGTCTCCTGCCGACTGCTCATCACTCCGGGCAGTATCATTTGCTCCCATGATTTTCGGGCATAGCCACAATCTGCTGTAAGTAGAGCGAATTTACCGTTGTTATTTACCATGGTTGCAGATAGTCCCGGCGTATGACCGGGTAGAGATACAAACACCACGGAACCGTCGCCGAAAAGGTCGTAAGACCGACCAGCAGGCCCAATCCCCGATGGGTTGAAATTAAATGTTTTCAGATCAATCCCCTCCCACATATGGTGTACATACTTTATTTTTTCCTTGGTGGCGAAGGTCAGTTCATCCCTGCTGACCAGAATATTTTTGGCGTCTTTGACCAATTTCAGGCCGCTGGCGTGGTCGGTATGCAGGTGGGACAGGACAACATAATCAAGGTCTGCAGATCCAATCCCCATTGCATCCAGAACCTCGTCAACCGACTCGCCAGGTTTTTGCAGGGGTTTGTTGACCAGATAGTGAAGCAAGGTCAATTCTTTCACTGGAGAGGTCCGAACGGTTTTGTTGAACCCTGTGTCTATAAGAATATTTCCCTTTGGGTGTTCAATCAAATATACGGTTACGGGAATCTTGATCCGGTGCTTTTGGGAACGAAACAGTCCCAGTATGGCAAAGGGATTTAAAGGCTTTTTTTCTGGCATAAAAATCGTGGTTTTATCCACAATGGTTGCCCCGCAATGGAGAATATGAATTTTTATTTTATTTGGCATACCTCACCTCATTAACGATTATACTGCTTCAGGGTTGCCTGCCTGTCCGCTTCTTTCAGAAATCAGAGAGGTTTTGGTAAAACATGGCAGTGGCCGGACTCATTACGGTGGGATCGGTGATAACGTTGATGCAGGCGGGTTTACCAGAAGCTGCCGCACGCTTGATGGCCGGAATGATATCCTCGTCCTTTTCCACAAATTCTCCGTATCCGCCTAGTCCTTCCACCACTTTTTCATAATGGCACAGGCCCAGCTCCGAACAGGTGCATCTGTCCGGTCCAAGGCTAATTTCCTGGGAATGCTTGATCATTCCCCAGGCACAGTCGTTGTTGATGACACAGATCACCGGGATATTATGGCGGACCATGGTGTCGAATTCCATGGCGTTCATACCGAAGGATCCGTCACCATGGAGCAGAATCACCGGTTTATCCGGATGGGCAAGTTTTGCGGCCATGGCAAAAGGAATACCCGTCCCCAGGCAACCTAAAAGGGAGCCCGCAGGAGAGAGCACCCCTGCCTTGTGCTTTGACAAAAATCCAGCCATGCCGTAGTAGCTGGTATCCCCGCCGTCAGACACATAGTAGGCGTCTTCCCCAAATTCTTCCATGATCTGCGACACCAGCCGGAGTGGCAGAATGGGGTGGGACGGGGTTGTTTTTTGCCGTATTTCAGTGACCATCATGGCCTTGGCGGCTTTTCTCACAGTATCCAGCCAGGGACTATGATCCATGGATTTGACCATGGGTGTTAACAGATCAAATACATCGGAGCAGTCCCCGACTAATCCGACCTGTGATGTCCGATTTCTGTCAATTTCAGCAGGGTCGATGTCAATGCGGATCACCTGGGCATCGGGAAAAAGCTTGGTGGCCTGCATCACCCAGCTGAACCTGAGTCCCGCGGCAATGATAACATCCGCCTGTGGGGCGGTGGCTGCCACTGCCACGAATCCCCACTCGGCCAGTGAAAGGGGATGGGTATCGGGCAGGGAACCCCGACCATTGTTCAGAAGTGCAAAGGGAATTCTTGTCTTTTCAATAAAGGTTTTAAAAGCATCTTTGTTTTTACTGAAGCCGACACCGCTACCCCCGATAAATAATGGCCTTTGGGCCGAGCTGATCAACTTTGCGGCCGCCTGCAGTTCCGAATCGTGGGGACGGGTGATGGCTTTGTGATGTTTTTTGGCAGGAAAAATCACGTCTTTTTCCTCCATGGAAACAAAAAGAATATCCGGGGGCAGTTCCAGGAACACAGGCCCAGGCCGCCCCGTCACAGCCTGCCTGAAAGCCGTGGCCAGGTACTCGGGTATCCGCTTGATATCATAACATGTGGCGCACCACTTGGTAATGGGTTTGACCATATCAATCTGGTTCATCTCCTGGAGCGCATCGGTATTATCGTCCCGCAGGGGATGCCTGCCGCAGAGCACCACCAGAGGGGCGCAATCCAAAAAGGCATTGGCAATACCAGTAACGGCATTGGTAAATCCGGGTCCGGCTGTTACAAGGCAGACACCGGGCCGGTCCTTGTATATGGACCAGCCGTGTGCCATCATCGCTGCAGCTTGTTCATGCCTGACATCTAAGGCCCTGATGCCGTATGTGTTTAATCCGTCCAGAATATTTTCAATATGGCCGCCGGATAAGGTAAAAACCAATTTAACATTCTCAACTTCCTTCATGTATTTGGCTGCAATATGGCCGCCGAAAATCTGTCCCATAATTTTCTCCTCACAGGGTTAAAACTCTATTATCTTGTGCTCGTTGTAAATTTTTACATGACCAGTCGTGTAGCGTCTTCGAACCACTGGGCCCAGAAGCTCATGCCTTCAACTGTAAGGTCGCCCCTGGCTGCGGCGGAGAAGGCTGCATCTTTTTTCTTGTCGGTCAGGACCCTGAATCCAGAGTCCGCATTCCTGAATACCAGGGCAGCGTCATATTCTTCCAGATCCCTGGTACTCGAGGAAAAGCACCCCTTATTGAATACAAAAATCCGGCCGCGGTTCCCGTCGCTGGTTTTAATCAGTATCCTTGCTTTTGTCTTACGGATATGCCTTTTGAACCTTCCATGGAAAAGATTGGCGATCTTCAGAATCTGCCCGAGAGCGAAAAGCAACAGAGAAAATTTCATGGATATCTCCTTGGATAATAATATTGTTTGTATAAACTAACCTGACCAATTCAGGCACAACAGAATGCCACAATATTTCCATAGAGTTTAGTCTGGGAGGCGTTGCTTGACAATTGCGCTAAAGGCCAATAACATTATCATTTACGGTCACATTTATATGAAACAAACATTTATCCGGAGAGAGTATGCAATTATCTACCCCAAAACCCCTTCCGCTTTTTCGTTCGGTAAATACGCTGGCAGTATTGGCAAGGTATGCGGCTAAGAAAGGCGTTGGTCTTTCGCGATTGATTAAGAACGGCGGTATAAGAGTAAAGGATCTTGATGATCCAGATTTTCTTGTAACCCCTGATCAGGAACTCATTGTCATAAAGAACATCATCAACCTTATTCAGAAGCCAGGACTTGGTTTGTCGATTGGCAAGCAGTACCATGCTGGCGTTTTAGGAAAAGTAGGGGCTGCAGCAATTCATAGCAATACTTTTTTAGAAGCGTTGCAGGTACTTTTTAAATATGATGAGCTTCTACTGACTTACTTTCATTTCAATATTACCGTGAAGGGTAACTTGGTTCATTTTGTAGCCAAGGAAAAAATTGATTTAGAAGAGGCAGCACTTTTTATCTTTGAGAGAGAATTTTCATCAATGCACCGAGTAACAACCGACCTTATGGGAAGTCCGATTCCATTCAAAGAGATTCGCTTCGCCTATCCAAGACCGGTGCATGCTTCCATGTACCACGATCTTTTTCAATGCCCCGTCATATTTGGTACCAAAAGACACACAGCCATTTTTGACAAAAAAGTACTTTCCCATCAACTACCCATGGCCGATCCACTTTCAAAAAAAACATATGTTAAAGATTGCAGGGAATTGGCCCGCCGTATCAAAACCAGAGGAACGGTTTTAAAAAGAGTCATTCAAGAAATTCAATTTCATCCGAATAAGATTACTAATTTTGAAGGCCTTGCTCGCTATTTAAATATGTCACCCAGAACACTTCGCCGCCGATTAACGGATGAGGGAACTTCATATAAAGAAATAGTAGCTGAGATCCAGAAAAAAAAGGCCATCAAACTTCTGCGGAGTTCATCACTTTCTACCGAACAAATTGCTTATAAAGTTGGCTTCAGCGAAGTACCTAACTTTTATAGGTCATTTAGGCGCTGGACAGGGAAAGCTCCCGGACATTACAGATCAGACAAAAGATAGTGTATTCATCAGTTATTTTTTCTACGATGGAAAAGCCATTCCTTGTTTAACGTGTCATGATTGATTTTTAAATCCCATAAACACGCAAAGGCTGCGTACCGGTATTAATCATTTGATGCTATTCATTATCAATCTCGACAAAATCATCTGGGTATGTATCGTCATGGATATGATCAGGAAAATATCCACCTGCATCAAGTCGAATTTGAACCGGTATGTATAGCGATACTGTGCTCATCTGCCAAAATCTGCACCTGTTCCTGGAAATTCCTGTAGTGATTCAGGCGATCCAGAACGGTGTGATCCGCTGGAAAGGAATCGGCTGTGCATTGATAATGATCAGTCCGGTAATAACAATGACACCAGAAATCGAGAAATATTTTATTATAATTGATCTGCCATTACCGGACGATTCCGCATTGATAAATCTGCAAAAAGAACTTTGCACATCAGTCAATGTCAACATTAACAAAAAAGCCGCCCGTGCAGCAAAAGGCCTCACAGAGTTTGAAGCAGAAACTGCATTCGCACTCTCACTTATTAAAAAAGGCTATTGTTCAATTAATATCATCTCAGATCAGAAATCTCAAATGATTCGAAAGTCTGGGTTAATGGAGTTTTGGGAACCTGCTAATATTAAAGATGTAGGAGGATTAGATAATTTGAAAACATTTATCAGCAATCGTTCCAGAGCACATGAATCTGGTAACGAACACCTGCTGCGCCTCAAGGGCATCATCCTTGTTGGTATCCCCGGAACTGGCAAATCATTAAGGTGCGGCTTTAATGGAACAAGTTAAAAGCTCAGCGAATGGGGACGTTCAGCCTTATCCGCAATTGTTTTATGCAACTTCCTGGCAAGATATCCATCTGTCAGGGGGTTATCTCTGACATTTCGCACTATGAGCTGATACTTTTTTCCATTTTTTGCCACTCAAAATTTGAATTAGGTAGGCTTAAACTGCCACCACTGGTCTTTGACATTGCGATAAACGATATCAGGCACGCCGAGCAAGTGAAGTATATCGCTATGAAGTTCGGTAAGCCCATTAATAGAAGATGATAAAATT
>JAFLJU010000452.1 GCA_022712835.1 Desulfobacteraceae bacterium | reverse complement strand
GTGGTCACTGCTGGTATGGCAATCTATGATACCATGCAATATATTAAACCCGATGTTGCCACGGTCTGTATCGGCCAGGCGGCAAGCATGGGAGCGTTGCTTTTAGCTGCTGGCGCCCACGATAAACGAACTGCCCTGCCTAACTCACGGATAATGATTCACCAACCCCTGGGGGGGGCCCAGGGACAGGCAACCGATATACAGATTCAGGCCAACGAAATATTGAGAATGAAAGCTACCCTGAATGAGATTTTATCAGTGCATACCCACCAGGCTGTTGAAAAAATTGCTGCGGATACGGAAAGAGATTTTTTCATGTCCGGTGCCGAGGCAGTTACCTACGGTATGGTCGACAGGGTGGTTGCTGACAGAAGCGAATTGGAAAAAGAAACCGAGGATGCTTCAAAGGAGTCGTAAAATATGGCTAAAAATGAGGAGTCCAATGATCAGTTTTTCTGTTCTTTTTGCGGAAAAAATCAAAAGGAAGTGAAGAAGCTGATAGCCGGACCAAGCGTATATATCTGCAATGAATGCATTAAGCTGTGCAGTGAAATCATTGAAGATGAAGAAAAGGAAAAAACGGAAGAGGCCGAGGGGGTTAAAGAGTTTATGGTGCCCAAAGAGATCAAGGGCATGCTTGATTCCTACGTGATCGAACAGGATAAGGCCAAAAAGGTTTTGTCCGTTGCGGTTTACAATCATTATAAACGCCTGGCCTCTGTCATCGAAAAAACCAGTGATGATGTCGAGATTCAAAAATCCAATGTTTTGATCATCGGTCCCACGGGTTGTGGTAAAACGCTTCTTGCCCAGACTCTTGCAAGGTTTTTGGATGTTCCATTTGCCATTGCCGATGCAACTGCGCTCACAGAAGCCGGGTACGTGGGAGAGGATGTTGAAAATATTGTTCTCTCACTGGTTCAAAATGCGGATTATGATATTGAAAAAGCTCAAAAAGGGATCATCTACATAGATGAAATCGACAAGATCTCCCAGCGGGGAGATAATCCCTCCATCACCCGGGATGTTTCAGGAGAAGGGGTACAGCAGGCGCTTTTGAAAATTATTGAGGGAACCATCGCCAGTATCCCGCCCAAGGGCGGCAGAAAACACCCACAGCAGGACTATGTAAAGGTGGATACCTCCAATATCCTTTTTATTTGTGGGGGGACGTTTACCGGCCTTGAAAAGGTTGTTGAGAGACGGATTACGCAGAAGTCAATGGGATTTGGTGCCAAGATTGCCGAGAAGAAAGAGGTTAACCTCGGAGAGCTTTTGGGGCAGGTCAAGCCAGAGGATTTGATTAAATTTGGGTTGATTCCCGAGTTCCTCGGCCGATTACCCATTGTTACGTCCATCGGGGAGCTGAATGAAAAATCCCTGGTTAAGATCCTCACAGAACCTAAAAATGCCCTTGTTAAACAATACCAAGAGCTTTTCAAGGTAGAAGGGGTTGATCTCCAGTATACGGATGAGGCCCTTGTGGCCATGGCCAAAGAAGCGGTTGTCAGAAAATCCGGTGCAAGAGGCCTTCGTGCGATCATGGAAGAAACCATGCTGGATATTATGTATGAGATTCCTTCCATGGAGAATGTTGTGGAATGCGTGGTCGGCGAAGAGGTTGTTTTGAAAAATGAAGCGCCGATTCTTCTCTTTGAACAGCCTAAAAAGCAGGCCTGAGATAAAGAAAGTTTTTGTGAATGATTAAAATACCCAAGTTTTTCAACCAGGATGGTATTGAAAAAATGAAAAAAACGTTGCCCCTGGTGCCCTTGCGGGATATGGTTTTGTTTCCGCATATCACCACCTCTGTGTTCGTCGGAAGAGATAAGTCTGTCAAAGCCCTGTCCGAGGCGATGGCGGCGGACAAAAAAATATTTTTGACCACCCAAAAGGATCCTGAAGTTCTTAAGCCCACTATCCAGGATGTTTTCCAGGTGGGGACCGAGGCAAAAATCACCCAATTGCTTCGGTTGCCCGACGGCACGGTCAAGGCCCTTGTGGAAGGGTGTGTCCGGGGAAAAATTCTTAAGTTGGCAGATGAAGACGGATATCTTTCCGTTGAATATGTGAAGATTGTGGAAACACCCATTCCAGAGGCGGCCTCCGAGGCTGCCACCCGAACGGTTTTTGAAGCATTTGAACATTATGCCAATTTGTCAGGGGTGGTTTCCAAAAGTTTTTTCAAGGGGTTGGAGTTATTGCTGGATGAAAAGTCCAGGTATGCAGATACCATCGCGTCCCAGCTTCCCTTCAAGGTGGGAGAAAAGCAGGAACTGCTGGAGTGCGATGACATTGAAAAACGATTTTTTCTATTGCTCAAACTGATTCAAAAAGAAACAGAAGTTTTTGCCATGTCCCAGAAAATAAAGGGCAGGGTAAAAGAGCAGATGGAAAAACTTCAGAAAAAGCATTATCTCAACGAGCAAATGAGTGCCATTAAAAAGGAAATGGGGGAAGATGGAGAATCTTCCGAGTTTTCAGACCTTGAGAAAAAAATAAAACAAAAAAGAATGTCCAAGGAAGCCGCAGGGGTTGTCAGAAGAGAGTTGGACAAGCTGAAAATGATGTCTCCCATGTCTTCTGAAGCCACCGTGGTCCGAAATTATATTGACTGGCTTATTAGTCTTCCCTGGTTTCGGAAGAATCGGGCGAAGAATAACCTGAAAAAAGCAGAGGCCATTCTGGATAGAGACCATTTTGGTCTTGAGAAACCAAAGGAAAGAATCCTTGAGTACTTGGCAGTTCAGATTTTGGTCAAGAAAATCAAGGGACCCATTTTGTGTTTGGTGGGGCCACCCGGTGTGGGGAAAACCTCTTTGGCCAGATCCGTGGCATCTGCCACGGGGAGAGCCTTTGCCCGGATATCCCTTGGCGGGGTGAGGGATGAGGCAGAAATCCGCGGCCATAGGCGAACCTATGTGGGGGCCATGCCTGGTAAAATAATTCAGACATTGAAAAAAACAGGGTATAACAATCCCGTATTTTGTCTGGACGAGATCGATAAGATGACATCTGATTTGAGGGGGGACCCTTCCTCTGCCCTTTTAGAGGCCCTGGATCCGGAACAAAATAAAAATTTTAATGATCATTATCTTGAAGTGGATTATGATTTGTCCGAGATTCTTTTTATTACCACAGCCAATACCTTGTACGATATCCCTGCGCCCTTGCGGGATCGGATGGAAATTATTCAAATTTCCGGTTATACCGAATATGAAAAAGAGCACATTGCAACGGGTTTCCTGGTCCCCAAGCAATTAAGGGAAAACGGTCTGGAGGATTCCGATGCCGTATTTTCAAAAAAATCAATTCGCGCTATTATTAAGCAGTATACCCGGGAGGCAGGGGTCAGGAATCTGGAGCGGGAAATTTCATCTGTATTAAGAAAGATAGCCACCCAGATTGTCAAGACCGACACCCGGAAGAAATGTCAGATAACGACTACCACTGTGTTAAAGTATTTGGGTCAGCCAAAGTTTCGGGACAGCGCCCTGGAAAAAGAAGACAAGGCGGGTATCGTAACAGGACTTGCCTGGACCCAGGCTGGGGGGCAGTTGCTCACCATTGAAGCGGTTACCATGCCAGGCAAGGGGCGGGTTATGGTGACAGGGAAACTGGGGGAAGTGATGAAAGAATCCAGCCAGGCTGCAGTCAGTTATGTACGCTCCCGAAGTGAAGTGCTTGGTATACGCGAAGATTTTTATAAGGACACCGATATCCACATCCATGTGCCTGAAGGTGCCATTCCCAAGGACGGGCCATCGGCCGGGATTGCCATGTGTACAGCTGTCGTTTCCATCCTTACGGGGAAAGCTGTGAGTCGAACTGTGGCCATGACCGGTGAAATTACCCTGAGAGGAAGAGTCCTGCCTATTGGCGGGCTCAAGGAAAAATTACTGGCAGCCCATGCCAACGGCATTAAACGGGTGATTGTATCAATTGAAAATCAAAAAGATGTTCAAGAAATTCCCAAATCTATTCAAAAACAATTAGAAGTCATCTTTGTGGAGGATATGAGCCAAGTTCTGGAGTATGCCCTGGTATAAAGCAAGATTGGTGTAAAACAAGCCCGGCAAAAAAGATCGAGCATTAAATATAAAGGCCTTCTGATTTATTAAGATCAGAAG
>JAFLJU010000320.1 GCA_022712835.1 Desulfobacteraceae bacterium | reverse complement strand
ATCACAATGATCACACTGGCTTCAAAAATTATGTCCTTATGGGCAAATAGTCTGTGAATTCCGGCAACACCGACATCAAAAAGTGTCTCCACTTCATTTCCCATGGCCTGGGCCGTGAGGGATGCTTCTTTTGCCACGGGAATATCAGAGGTGCCAGCCGAGATGATGAGGATTTTTCCAAATCCTGTGACAAGGGGCACTTTTTTTTGAATTCTTAGAAGTTTTGCATCTTCAAAATAAACGGCTGTGGGCAAACTCTTTTTTACAGCCGTGGCCTTTTCTTGATCAATCCGGGTCACCAGGATGATTTCTTCTTTTGAGACCATTCGTTCAAGGATACCAATGATCTGATCACTTGTTTTTCCCATGCCGAAAATCACTTCGGGAAATCCTTTTCGCAAAGATCTGTGATGATCAATGTGGGCAAAATCAATGTCTTCAAAGGAAAGATCCTTGAATTGACTGGCCGCATCTGTAACGCTTAAGCCTCCCTTTGCCACCTGGGACAAAAGTTTCGTGAGTGTTTCTTGGTTCATGGGGCTTGCCTTTAATCTTTCCGTCGAAGCCAGGAAAGGCCTTTTGAGGCTTTATCCTCGTTGGCCGCCAGTGTCTCGGGGGGTTCTCCTGAATTATCAGGGGTTTTGGATGGGGTGGAATCCGGGGCGTTTGTTTTTTTTTCTGGGGTGGCCTGGGCATTGCCCCATTTATATTTGCCGAATTTGCAGTACCCCTGGACATTGTTAAACCGGGCATCAATGTCTTTAGGGATGGGAATCACATTGCCCTCAATATTGGGGGCAAGGTATTCGGCAAGTTCCACACTGCCACCGCCGGACAGGATAATGGAATCGATATCCCAGTCATTTTCCCACAATCGGTTCAGGTCCGATGCAATGGCTGTGGCCGCATGGGTATAGACCCTTTTTTTAAGGTTGTTGATATTAAATTCTTTGCCCTTGATCTTAATCATACCCGCCTTTACAAATTTAAAGATTCGGTACAATTCAATATTAATATTACTTTCCTGTCTTAACTTGTTGGCAAATACGCCGAAACATTTTGAAATACCGGTGTCCATGGTGGATGAACCCCGTTCAATGTATTGAAGATGGTCAAATATGGAAAAATCCGTGGTTTTAAACCCGATATCCACCACACCCAGTTTCTGGACGGCAAGGGCTTTGTCTTTTATCTTGCCATATTCATCAAAAATCAAATTGAAAATGGATCCAATGGGCTGGGGAATCACATGAATTTTGTCAATGTGAATCCGTTTGGTTTCATCTTTTCCGTTTGCATTGTGATAGGTGATCTCATGGGTTCCCTGGATTATTTCTTTTAATCGCCGGGAATCGCGTTTGAGGTATCCCACGGGAAGGCCCGTCACTACATTGATAGGGCCTGTTGAGTCACTACAGATGCCAGCTGCGGTGATGGCAAGAATTTTGACAAAATTTTCAATGAGTTTTTCCTGGTCAAGGGTAAACTCAGCAATATTGGACTGCTGTTCTGCGTAACTGCCCAGAAAATAGGTTTTGTCATTTAAGGTAATATGCAGGTTGGCGCTGGTATCTTCTTCCCCGAGAAAAGAGCGGAATTGAATGTCAGTGGCATCACCGATAAGGGATTTAAAAATGAT
Source organism: Desulfobacteraceae bacterium (assembly GCA_022712835.1). Next base: position 6,510 of record JAFLJU010000320.1, on the reverse strand, counting down.
GGAGTTCTTTCCATTATATGCTTTTGTATATCCAAAACCGACATCGATTCCAACTATTTCCATGTCCATGCCTCCCCCAAATTTGTATGCTGATTCTTTTGAACCGAAGTGTTTCCTTCAAAAAGATAAATATCATTATGGGTAAAGGATAGTCAAGGGATATTGAAGGGAAACCGTTCGCTTAGGTTCTTGCACTTATCCGTTAAATATTATAATAGATTGCCAGTAAATTTTACAGATTGGAAAGGCCGATGAATAAAGACACAGTGTTTGCAGAAAAAAAAGAAAGAATAGAACCCTTTGCATTTAATAGGGAAGTTGCGGCAGTATTTGATGATATGCTGAAACGATCGGTGCCGTTGTATGGAGAAAGTATCCAGCGGCAGGCCCAGTTGACTGCAGCGTTTTACCAGGAACAAACCCGGATTTATGATCTGGGATGCTCCCATGGCAACCTGGGGTTTTTGATTGCCGAACAATTTGGTGATATTAGCTTTTCCATGGTCGGGGTGGACAGCTCCCGCCCCATGATTGACAAATATCAGGCCCGGCTTGGACAGGCAGCCAAATCCCATGGAATTGATCTGGTCTGCGGCCTGCTTGAAGATATCCGGATCGAAAAGGCCTCGGTGGTGTTGATCAATTTGACCCTGCAGTTTCTGGAACAAAAAAAAAGGGACGCGCTGATAAAAAAAATATACCAGGGGCTGTTGCCCGGCGGTATCCTGTTGGTCACGGAAAAAACCATAAACAAGGGGTTGCCCTTAAATGAGCTGGAGCAAGATTTTTACCGGCGATTCAAGCGCGAAAATGGGTATTCAGAACTCGAAATCAGTCAGAAGCGGGATGCACTGGAAAAGGTGTTGATTCCCGAATCACTTGGGGTCCACAAAAAACGGTTTCTGAGTTCCGGTTTTTCATCCGTTGATGTCTGGCTCAAATGGTTCAATTTCGCCTCCATGATTGCCATAAAATAAACAAAGGTGTTGGCAACGCCTGCCACCAGATAATATTAATAGTACAAGGACAGGATGGAACGGTTTTTAGAGCGGCACCAGGAATTTAAGTTGAACCAATGGGTCAAGGAACTTGGCAGTATCATTCAAACAAAACGAGCGTTTTTGGACGAGACCCGTGGCAATTTCCAACGGTTTAAAAACGTGGTGGAAAGCCTCCCGAATAGGGTTCCTTCCAAAATAGACCTTGGGGGGCAGCATGTTCTGGTGGGGGATGAATCGGACATCTCCCCGGAGGAAAAAAAGGATCTCCATGAAAAGCTGATGCACTTGTGTCCCTGGCGTAAGGGACCTTTTAACCTTTTCGGGGTGGACATAGACACGGAATGGCAGTCCTGGATGAAATGGGACAGACTTTTGCCCCATTTGCCGGAACTTGAAGGACGGCGTATTCTGGATATCGGTTCCAGTAACGGGTACTACATGTTTCGCCTAGCCGCAGAAAATCCTTTGTTTGTCCTGGGACTGGAACCCCAGAGTTCTTTTTATTACCAATACCTGGCCATTCAGAAATATTTGCGACAGGAAAATGTCTTCTGCTTGCCCATTCCCCATGACCAGCTGCCCGGAATGGACCGATATTTTGATCTGGTCTTGTGTATGGGCGTTCTCTATCATCGCAAATCCCCCATTGACATGCTGAAAAGTATTCATGATTCTTTAAAAAAGGGTGGCCAAATCGTCCTTGAAAACCTGGTCCTTGATTCAAAAAAAAATCTCTGCCTTTTTCCCAAGGATCGGTATGGGAAAATGAGAAATGTTTATTTTATTCCGGACCTATTGACCATGGAATCCTGGCTGGCCAGGGCCGGGTTTACCGATATCCGATGTGTGGATGTTGAAAAAACAAGTCTGAATGAACAGCGCAAGACCGACTGGATCCAGACAGAATCTCTGAAAGATTTTTTGGACCCTAGGAATCCGGACAAAACCATTGAAGGTTATCCCGCCCCGGTCAGGGCCATATTTATGGCCAGGGCGTAGCTTAAGTTCTTTAATCCCAGTTATGATTTTTTGAGAAAGATCAGTTATTGTTCATCTTCAAATAAATAATACTGATTATAAATCTGCTGGTATTTTCCAGATTTTTTTATATGATCGAGTGCATCTTGCCAATTTTTTATAATTTCGTCAGGAATATTTTTTGAGAAAGCAATATACCCCCCAGATTCTAATAAAATAACAGGGGTTTGCTGAACTTTATCTGGAGATAACCCCGCTCTTCCCATGGTTTTTAGTACTGTCATACTGGCCTTAGGTGTCAGATCGACTCTTCCCGCTTTTAACATTTTAAAGCAGCCGATATAGTTATGATTGGTATTTATATTTGTAAAATTATTTTCCCTCAAAATAGTCTCATGTATACTCCCAAGCATAACACATATATTTTTAACTTTTTTAGCATCTTCTAACGTTTTTATTCCAGTTGGGTTGTTTTTTATTTCATAGAAGTAGTCAGTCTCTTTCTGAAGTGGTCCTACCCATTTAACACTATTTTCTCTTTCAGGTGTCCTACTTACATTAAACAAAGCGATGTTGATATTTTTTTGAACCTTAATTAATCCTCTCTTAAAAGGGAGTTCATTAATATTTCTTGAATGTTTTAATTTGATCATCATTTCCCGAACTAATTCTATATTAAATGATCGTTTGCCCGTGTGCTTTTTCCCTCTTAATTCATTTTTTTTATCAACATATGTCTGCCCTTTCAAACTATGAGTAAAAAAATTAATACTTGCAGCAAACACAATATTTGAACTAAATATTAACGTTAATACTAATAGAATCAACGGCTTCATCTCTTCTCCTTCTTGAAAAATATTATCAGTATAATTTAAAATTATATCAAAAAATAATAATGTAAATACCATCTCTTGTTTTGGATTAAGGTTGTTCGCAGATTCAGCCCCTAGTCGATTCAATAGCATTTTTAGCCCATATTTTCATATACTTAATTTTATACTTTTCGAGGTGATGTAAAAAGGCAGGGATGGCAAAAGAAATAAGCGGTATTTGTCGTCGATGTCCAGGCGAATTTTATAACGTGTCTCTTTTGGAAAAAATATTCAAACATCAACATCTGGTATAAACCAAATTTTTAATTTTTAAAGGGAAATTTATTTTTATGGGACAAGGTATTTTTAAAGGAATCAATTTTTTCTGGTACTGACCCCTTCAAGAAAAGGAACATTGATTTTTCGCACCAGCTGACGTCAATTGATTCCATGACTTGGTAATCAGGCAACTTGTTGAACATTTTTTCTTAGAAGCGTGTCATTATAAATGAATTAAAATTTATTCATTTTTTACCTTTGCTCCATCTAACGCCTTCCGGATTGTTTTAGCCAGATCTCTTTGTGAAATCGGTTTTTTTAAATCAGCTTTGATTTTGTAATCTGTTTCTTCATTAGCGGATAGCTTCTTGCTATATCCTGTGCATAAAAGAACCGGAATATCGTGTCTGATATCTCTTATTGTCTGGGCCAATTTATCACCGGTCAATTCTGGCATTGTCATGTCTGTAAGCACAAGATCAAAACCGTTTGGGTTTGATTTAAAAAGTTCCAATGCTTTTATACTGCTTGCCTTTATCGTTACTTGATATCCAAGAGATTCCAATATTCGTTGGGTTAGTTTGAGAATTGGCAGTTCATCATCAACCAATAGTATTTTTTCTGTTCCTTTGGGAAGAAATTCAGATTCTTTAGGTTCATGGGTCTCAAATTTTTTTGTGACAGGCAAATAGATTGTAAAAACACTGCCTTTATTCAGCTTGCTTGATACTGTAATGGTTCCACCATAGGACTCAACAATACCATGTACCATGGCAAGGCCAAGCCCGGTTCCCTCTCCGGAACCCTTGGTTGTAAAATAAGGTTCAAAAATAGAATCCATAATATCCTGGGGGATTCCAGTACCTGAATCAGATATGGTTATTTTAATATAGTCTCCAGACTCCAGATTAGGATATTCTAACACTGCCGTGTTGTCGAGCTTGACCTCCTCCAAACAAACGTCAAGGATACCGCCATCTTTTTCCATTGCATGCGCCGCATTGGTGAACAGATTCATAAAAACCTGGTGAACTTGAGTCTCATTTGCCAGAATTAAGGATTCGCTTTTAATGTTTGACTTTATTTCAATAGTTGATGGGATTGATGCCCGTATAAATTTAATAACCTCCCTGGCAATTGTATCAACTCTCATGGGTTGAATCTTTTCATCTGATTGGCGGGCGATGGTCAATATCTGTTTTACCAGATCTTTTGCCCGCAGACCTGCGGTTTGGATCTCCTGAAGATCATCTTCCAGTTCAGATCCTTTACCAACCTCCTCTAAAGCAATACTGGAAAAACCAATGATTGATGAAAGGATATTGTTAAAATCATGGGCAATACCACCGGCAAGTGTTCCAATGGACTCCAATTTTTGGGATTGCTGCAGATGAAATTCAAGCTTCTTTTTATCTATCTCTGCTTGTTTGCGTAAGGTAACATCACGGGATATCCCAATGACAGTTTTAACACTTCCATCACTTGCAAACTCAGGATTTAACTGTAACTCTAAACTCTTTTTGCATAGAGCTAATTCAACGTCAAACTCAACATTTTGTTGCTTACCTGTGTCAAATACAAGTTTAATATTTTTTCTCCATAATTCACACAAATGGTCAGGAAAACCCATTTCCCGATGGGTTTTTCCTATATACTGATCAATGGGTAAACCCGTTGCCTCAAGGGCGAGTTTGTTGGCATAGATGTGTTTAAATCCTTTGTCGTATCTCATGATATAGTCACCGATATTATCTACGATAGCTCGGTATTGTTCCTCTCGGTCTTTCAACACATCTTCTGCCTGTTTCTGATCAGTTATATCCAAATGAGAACCTACCATACGAATTGAATGACCGTCTTCATTTTGAATAAAAGAAGCTTGTGCAAGAATCCAGCGATAGGAACCATCTTTATGGCGGAATCGAAATTCAGTCCGATGGTCCTGGTTTACATCTTTAATGCTTTTTTCTATGATTTTTATTGTTGGCTTAAGATCATCGGGATGGACACGATCTTCCCATTCGGAAAAATCATTACTGATCTCGTGTTCTTCGTATCCAATGTGCTTTTTCCACTCTGCTGAATAGTTGACTTCATTGGTAATCAAATCCCAATTCCACAGTCCGACATGCCCCGCTTTCACTGATTCCTTCAGATCGGCAATTGAATTACGAAGTTTTTTCTCGTTATCCAACAACAAATTTCGATCCCTAAAGATAATCACAATAATAATCAAGCAGAGAAAACTGCCAATCCCACCAGACCACTGCCAGACAAGAGACCAGTCAACACCCTTCTCAAATCGTAACTGCAACCACTTTTGTAAAATAGATTCATGCTCTTCACGGGAGAGAGAATGGATAGTTTTGTCAAGAATAGTTGCTAGTTCCGGCCAATCCTTACGAATAGCAAACCTCACGGAGTCGTTTCGAAAAGGAGCAGATGCAGCGACCTTGAGGTTTGTTAACACATTCTTTTGGATTTGATAACTGGCCGTCAATAGATCGCCCACATAAGCTTCTACATGTCCGTTGGAGACTGCTGTTAAGGCCTCTGGCACACTATTAAAAGGTACAATTTTAATTTTCAGAAAATCTTTTTGCATCAATCTATGAACCGTCCAATCTTTAACGACTGCAACTTTTTGTCCATTAAGAACCGAGAAATCACCGAGAAACGGTGTCTTTATTCGGTTGATCACTACATAGGAGACTTGAAGATATGGACTGGTAAAATTAAGGTACTTTTCCCTTTCCGGATTTTTTAACCCAGAAAACATATCAATCCCTCTATTTTTGGATTGTTTCATTAGATCGGGCCATGCGAAGTATTCGGCCTCAAATTTGAGGCCAGTGCGTTTTGAAATATGTTTAAGATAATCTGCACTAATTCCAACCATGGCACCAGAATCGTCCATATAAGTAAGAGGTGGGTATTGACTGGTACCGATTCTGATTTCTTTATGAATTTCCAACCATGCTTTTTCCCTGTCATCAAGTTGGAATCCATAGACAAGAGGATCTTTGCTCCCAGGGGAGAGAGAATTTTCTGATGATGCAACATTATAAGCGCAGAAACTCCAACTCATCATAATTATGATAAAGGACCATTTAAATCTTTGATTGCAAAAAATTTTCAAATAGTAGTTTCCTTTTTATATAAATTGTAGTCACCTCTAAAAAAGATATCGTCAATTTTTTCAAAACACAAAGAAGGAGGCTAAAAGGAATATGAATAAGGGACGACAATACTAAATAATAATGTTACTTAACTCTATGACAGAAAGCAAGTTTATCATGTTTATTTATGGTATTTGTGTTGTCAGTTTTTTTTGTTGAGAGTGTGACCCCGCCCCTATTTAAAACAATACCACGCCCGCCTTTGGTATAGGCCGATTATAGATCTGAGGAGGTACCAGGTCTATGAAAAAGAAAACACGA
>JAFLJU010000083.1 GCA_022712835.1 Desulfobacteraceae bacterium | reverse complement strand
ATTTTCCCTTTTGGGGGGACGGCATCCACCGCATTTAGGATAATGTTCATCAGTATCTGGATCATGGCCGCTTCTTCAACCTTGATTCCCCCCTCTTCTTCCGTTTTAGCACAGGTCAGTTCAATGGATTTTTCCCGTATCTGGGGTGCCAGTAATCGGACCACCTTGTCAATGGTCTGGGTCAGGGGTTCCTGGTGATCCTGGTTCACGGCCTGTTGCCCCCGGCAATAGGTAAGCACTTCATTCACGGAATTGTTGAGCCGTGAAATCTCAGACCGCATGATTTCTATGAATTCATGCTTGGGGTGGGAGGGGGGAATCTCATCGGCCAGAATTTCAGCCGCGCCTTTAATGGAGGCCAATGGATTTTTGATCTCATGGGCCAGGGAGGCCGACACATGTCCCAGGCTGGATAATCTCTGAGCCTGGCCCAGTTGTTTTTCCGCCTGTAAAAGTTTTGTGGTCTGCTCATGGAGCCGTTTATAAGAGGTGGCCAGTTTTTCCGAAAGCTGCTGATATTTTTCCTTGAGCCGGTTTTCCCGACTGGAAATTAACCCGATCACAAGCCCGGCTGCCAAATAAAAAATAATCTCCGATAGCTCGGAATAATAGGCCTGGGGTCCCCGGAACCAGAACATGAACAAATGGGGGACAAAGGAAAGGCAGGAAAGTACGGCAATGAGCAGCCCGCCCGAGAGCCCATATATAATCGCCCCAATGGCAATGGGAAAATAGGAAAGCCTTCGATAGGTGTCATGGAAAAGGATCATATGCCCGGGCGTCACATAATGCAGCACCCCGATGATCACCACCATTGCCACAAGGCAGATAAAGAGAATTTTTTTCATTTTTGGTGTCATATCGACCTGATTTTTTAGGGGTTTGCCTCTAGGGCCATTGTAGGGAAATTAGATACAAAGATCAAGCATCCTGGCGGCGGTTGCTCCGAAAGCCTCTGACCCGCTGGTGATGACATGGATAAGCAACAAGAATGAGTGGGTGAAATATGCTGTTATGTTTTCTATGGGTGCAATTAAAAGGGTGCAATTAAAATTTAAGATATTTTTTTGCATCATCTAATACTGCTCTAATTGTTTTCGCCAGTTCAGCACTTACAATGGGTTTGTTAATAAATGCCTTGATTCCGATTTCAAATGCCTTTTCATCAGAAATTTGTTTATTGTAACCGGTACAAAGGATCACAGGTATGTTGGGTCTAATTGCAATCATTTCGATTGCCAATTTGTCGCCAGTTATGTTTGGCATGGTCATGTCTGTAATGACCAAATCAAAATAGTTTGGTTTTAGTTTGAATAACTCCAATGCTTTAATGCCGCTATTTCTCTTTGTGATCGAGTACCCTAATTGCTTAAGCATTCGATCCATGACCTTTGTAATTGAGATTTCATCATCAACCACTAAAATATGTTCCGTCCCAGTCGGCATCGCTTTCTCGTATTCAGAAACATTCTTTTTACTGCGTTTTGTAATGGGAATAAAAATTGTAAACTCAGTTCCTTTTTTGGGTGTACTGTCTACAAAAATTTTGCCCCGATAGCTCTCTACTATGCCATGGACCACTGAAAGTCCCATGCCGGTACCTTCGCCGAGAGGCTTTGTGGTAAAATACGGATCAAATATTAATTTAATGTCATTCTCTGTAATGCCAGCTCCGGTATCTTTTATTACAATCTTTATATATTGATCAACATTGAGATCCCATTGTACAATTGATGTACAATTTTTAATATCAATATCCACTAGACTGACCTCTAATATGCCACCTTCCTGTTCCATCGCATACGCAGCGTTCGTGCAAAGATTCATGAAAATTTGATGACATTGAGTAGGATTTCCTATTATCATGGACTTACTTTCTATTTTTGATTTAATTGTAATTGATGTGGGAATAGAAGATCGGATGAGTTTAAGAACTTCTTTTGCAACCAAATCCACTCTCATTGGAATAAGTTGATCATCAGACTGTCTTGCAAAGACAAGTACTTGATTGATAAGATCTCGAGCCCGCAGACCCGCAGTCATAATTTCCTGTATATCATTTTCCGTATCGGAACCTTTTTTAACGTCAGCTAAAATCAATTGCGCGAACCCCATAATTGCCATTAAAATGTTATTAAAATCATGGGCTATACCTCCGGCAAGCGTACCAATGGCTTCTAATTTTTGACTTTGTCGAATCTGGATTTCAAGTTTCTTGTTTTTTTTCTCAGCTTCCACACGCTCAATGAAACGGCTAATTCGTTCAGCAATTTCATTGAGCAAAGCCCTTTCTTCCTTGGAGAAAGGACCTTCATCAATCGTTGGCATTTCCTTTGAATAATAGACTTCCACTGCCCCTTTTATCTCGCCATTTATTAAAATATTACAGAATTGTTTCCATTTGGTTTTTTTAAAGTTGTCTGTTTTGTATTGGGTTTTGTTAATTACGATTTGAGCGCAGGTGATTTCCGGATATTGCCAGGCAGAAGGAATCGTATTCGCTATACTCTGGAAAAATTCTTCCGTCGAAATATTTCGGTTTTCATGGAGGTTGGAAATTGTGTAGAGGCATTTCAATTCTTTCATTCGTTCACTGACATCATGTGTTCTTTCCATCACTTTAAACTCGAGCTCGTCATGGGCAATTTTTAATTTAAACTCTGCTTTCTTTTTCCGATGGGAGGACACTGCAAGGAACCATGTGATAATAATGACAATAAAACTTATCATCACATCCAATATGACAACGGTTTTTTGAAATGCTTCCAACTTCTGATCAAAATTATCTTTTGTAACAAAATAGACTATTTTCCATTGGTATTCATCAGCATTTACTGCTTTTTTACTGGATTCATAAGCAGTAGATGCACCATTGCTGGATTTGGATTTTTCTTTCATGGGAAATATCGTATTAAATGAAAAAAGCCCAAGCTTATTTATAAATGACCCCTTATCACTGGATTTTATAAGATCCCATGAACCTGGAAATTTATTTTTAAATGTTAGGTGTTTTTTATCCTCGTACATAAATCCCCACTCTTCATTCCGGGACAACCCTTTTAAAAAATACCCGTTTTTGTTCACCATCATTAAGTGGGGAGTAGTTGCCTCTTCATCGCTTAATACATTTACAAGATTTCTACTCAGATAATTGACAATAATAATTCCTTTTTTTTCCCCTTTTTTGTCAAAAATAGGGGCACCTATCCTGATCATGGGTTTTAGCGGGAGCTCTATTTTGCCATTTTCAATATTCAGGTCCATGGGTGACATAAAAATTTCATTCTTATTTAACTTGATACTATCTTTAAAATAGTAGCGATTTTTTTTATTTTGGAGTTTTTCTTTTTTAACAGATACAGGGTGTCCATTATTAAAATTAATTCTGATTTTTTCCATGCCTTGTTCGTCTATGTATCTTATTTGATCGTAAATACCTTCAAACTTTGCAAACTGGATTAAGTCATGGACTAAACATTTCTGAGATTCATGTTGTTCCGTGCTAACAAAATTTAATAATTCATGATGATTTAAAATAATATTAAGGTCACTATAAATATTATCGGCAAATTGTTCTAATATTTTCTTTTGTGCTAATAGAGTACTTTTCGCCTTGTTTTCGAAAATATAAATTTCGTGTTTTTTTTGGTCGGTATATAATCGGTAGAAAATCAGATTTATAAGTAACAACAGAGGGATTATCATGAGAAAAAAGAATCTTTTCAACGGTATTACGGGTAAATTTTTTGAATCCATTTTTCCCATATGTTATTCCAAAAACTATTATCGTCAAAAAAAAGAGAAACAAACAAATCGTAGATCATAAAAAAAAGATAGAATAGGCTTGTAAGATTATGAGAACCAACTTACAACAGACTTGAATGCAAAGCAAGTTCAGCGCCATATTTATAGTTCCTTTAACTCATTCGGATGAAATTATTTTTGGGTCATTACCCAGAATCCGTCCCAGTCCCGGGGAGGATTGTTTTCCAACTGCTGGCAAATCCGGTCATAGGCCCGGGCAGCCGGGTCTTTGGCTTCAATGGATGAAAAAAGGGTGGCGGCCTGTTTAAACTGTCCCCGATAATACAGGTCCAGCCCCTGTTTAAATGTGGTATAAATGGTTGAATTTGCTTCGTATGTTTCAGGGAACATGGGCTCATAAACCCTGACATCCTGTTTGCGGCCCTTGACGGCAATCCGGGAAAGTTCCCTGAAGGAGAATGCGGAGGGTATGAGGGCGTAGGTCTCTTCGGACACCATGGTATAGGTGCCAATCTGTTTGTCGGCCGACTCAAGCCGGGCCGCCAGGTTTACGGCATCCCCGATAATGGTATAGTCAAACCGGGTAAGAGATCCCAGGTTTCCCACCACGGCAAGGCCGGTATTGATGCCGATGCGCATGGAGATGCTACGGCCCACCTGCTCTTTAAACTGGGGCTGCATCTGGTTCAGTTTTTCCTGGCAACGCAGGGCTGCCCGGACGCATTTTGCGGCATGATCTTCTATCTCAAGGGGGGCGTTCCAGAAGGCAATAATGGCATCCCCTTCATATTTGTCAATGGTACCCTCCTCCTG
>JAFLJU010000447.1 GCA_022712835.1 Desulfobacteraceae bacterium | reverse complement strand
AAATCCGGTGCATTTGTGTTGCGGTGGTTGTGAACTTCTTTGACTCATGAAAGTCCCCAATTATACCAAGGCCCTTTTAGCGCCTTTTGGATTAATAAATTCCCGGCATAAATTTTTTAGTCCTTCCAGCGAATTCTTCGAATTCTTTACCATATTTGGCGGATAGATAGTTATCAAGTCGTGGAATTATAAAAAATATGAAATTCACAGCCATTATAAACGGGATAAACAGCATTGAAAAATGCAAGGTAAGAAGTGCCAGGCCTGTAAAAAGTACGATATCTCCAAAATAATTGATATGCATGGAGTATTTAAATAGCCCTTGTGTGTAAAGATATCCTTTGTTTTCTTTCTGGTTTTTCCAAACATATCTCGTATATTCAGAGTAGGTGTTCAGCCATGCACCCAACAAGTATAAACAAAAACTCAGATAATCCAAAGTCCCAACTGGTTTATTGCTGCTGCCCCCAGCTTTGGCAAAAGAAAACAAGGCAAAGGACATCAGGCATGTGACAATGAGCATTTCACTCCATTCCATTTTGCGTTTCAGGAAAACAAATACAGTGACACCCAATCTCAAAACATAAAGCCATAAACAAAACATAAGAATAACCTGGCGGGAAAAATCACCATTTATCGCATGCGGTTTTAACCAGGAAGCCAGATCGAGTGCGTCATTGAACATTAAGTGCCCGGCCAAAAGAGTGACTAAAGAAATGACGGTCATAAAAAGGCATTTAGGATAAAGCGATAAGTTATTTTCATTTTTGAATATCATAAATTTATATTTTTATTTCTTTAATTATGTTTCTTAGCCACAAATTACCTGCTGGAGTAATTAACCAATATAAGGCGCCACAATTAGCAACTACGGTTAAGAGTCTGATATTCTGTTGAATTGTATCATTTATGGAGTTTATGATCATTGGGAAATATTATTTTAAGCACATGTCCTATGATACCGAACGTTAAGCTAACCAGCCGCGCCATCAGCCTTCAGAAAAGTGACTGAGGTTCTCGGTGTCTTATTGGCGTCTAAGAAGATCGAACCGAGGCCTAATCCCCTTGGTGGATGGTGAGTAATGTACACAGATTTTTGTAGCTCATTGATTTCCGGGAGGGCTCCTCAGTGATGGGGGGGGCTATCCCGATGGAATAATATTTTCCTTTTTTTGGGGATTGAAATCAAACTTATACTATTTGATCAGGCCAATTCAATTCCTTCTGTTACAGCTTTATTGCTTACAGAATCCGCTCCCAGGCGGCCATTGTCCGACCAGCCGTTTTCTGCTACCAGAATGCCTCTGATAATATCAAACTGTACATCACGGTCTGAGAGGTTAATTTCCTCGTGTATATTGCTTGCCTGTCCTTGGTAAAGGGCAAGGACAGTCTTGGCATATTCTATAGGGTGGTTCCCGTCGTCAGACGGGGCCCAGCGTGATGCCATCTGAGCAATGGAAAGGACACCATGTTTGGACCTATAATTGGACAGAATACGGGACACTGCCCGTATTCCCCATTTCATTTCGGTGAACTGAAAAAAGTCCGGATCCAATTGCTCATCCAGGGGTCTAAGCCCTTTCCATTTGGTTTGATTCCGGCGAATATTGCCAGGATTGTTGTTCCGAATACCTCTGGGATCTTCCGGGCCTGCTTGGGAATTGGGGAAGGCAGGAAGGTCATTGCCTGTTGGCAGTCTGTTTTCATCTGCCACAGGGAAACAGGCTGGTATTTCAAGTGGTTTACCCGGAGTTAACGCCCTGACAATTCTGTTCTCTGGCCTGTCACTTAAAAAGGCGTAATAATCAATGGGATCGAGAGTTGATTCAAAACTTCCAAATACAGAGCCTGCTGTTTTTCGGATTTCAAAATGCAGATGGGGTAGGGCTGCATCTACCGGTGCGGGGTCTCCCTTTTCAAGGGCAGCGCCACGCCGGGTGCCGGTGGCACCCAGGGTGCCGATCTGATTTCCCTGGCGGACTTTCTGTCCGGGAAATACTTCCACGGATTCAAGATGCGCATACCGAGTCAGGATACCATTGCCGTGATTAAGGTCAACCATCTGGCCATAACCGGCGGTTTCATTGCGAAATTCTTCCCCTTTTCGAAACCGGTCACCAACCATTACAACACCGTCTGCAGCCGCATAAACTGGTGGATGACCGGAACCCGTATGAAAGATGTCAATGCCATAATGGTCAGTACTTCCAGTACCTCGGACCCCCTGGCCGTACAGGTGATTCAGGCGTCCTGTTTCTCCAGTGACCGGAAAAACCAGCATCGTATTGTCAGGAACAGCTGTGTCAATGGAAACTGTATCGAACCATTTGCCATGATGTTTATTCCAGATCTTTTTCTCAAGTTCAACACCGCTTTCTGGATATTTTGGATCAGGGACCCCTTTTTTTTGTCTGCCAAAATGGACGCATTCGTGAAGGGTGGCGGCAAGGACTGTCTCACAGGCTAATTCCATGTTATGGTCGATTTGGAACTGTAGCGTCATCTCTTTATCCAGAGCAATTCGTTTAGGGTAATCGGGGTCAAACCGGCCAAGCGCCCGAAGACCGGATGTATTGATTCGGAGATCCTTGATATCAATAAAGGGTTGACTCAAAGGGTTTGTCATAAGATTTTTTGCCTCTGATTCGCTTAAGTGACTGAAATGGCAGAATACGGCCAGCCTGTCCGGGGATCTGGAAAATTCTTCCAGGGCCTCTGGAACGAATGCCACCAGCCGGTTAAACCGGGAATCATTTTTAACTATTGCTGGAAATCGGGCCATGCTTTACCCTCCTATAATATGCCTAAGGCCGTTGCCAATTCTTTGATATTCTGCTTGGTCAGTTGAGAAAAATCTACTGTATTGTCAGATGGGTAATTGGGAAACAGTTTTTTAAACTCATCGGAAATTTTAAGGTCTTCCAAAGAAGCTTCCAAGAAGAGAGTGATCGCCTTCCGGGTGTCATTTCCGAGTTTTCCGTCCACCTTTTTAGGGCCCAAATCATACGTATCCTTCAGATGTTTTTGGATTTTTTCAATATCTGGATCAAATTCGATTTCTGAGGGTGGGGGGGCGACTTTCTCTCCTGTTTCATCTTTTGATTGCTGGTCTGTTTGTTCTGATTTGAATTCGATTATCAGGTAGGCAGTGGCATTCTTACTGTCTTTGATAGGTACGGTAAAATGACTTCCTGCAACCGCTTGAGGCTTTGGTATCAGAACAAAAATATTGTTGGCTTTGTCAATGGATACAGCAATCTCTTTGGGCAAGACTTCCTGGACGATTGTGTAAGGGGGGGTTCCTCCGTTTACAAGAGCCTTAACCGAGGTCGCTTTGTTTGAGGTAAGGTCGAATTTTGCACCTGGTGTGATTGTTAAGGTTTCAATTCCAAAGTTTTCATGTAAGTCACAATTGCGAAACAGGTCTTTGGGGTATTGCAGCCCACCATCTTCAATGACTTTTTTCAGCAGGGACAAGATTGATTTCTTAGTTTTTGTGATATCGACTATCAGTGCGTACAAATGGTCACATTTGTTTCTGATACTGGGATCAACCCCGGCGATAAAAGTAAGGGAATCCTTTTTCGTCCTATCTTCCTTCGAAAGGACTGCATCCAGCTTGTCCTGTGGTATGAAATTACTCGGTGCCTTGGACAATAACTTTTTTAAGGCCTGATCATAGGTTAGACGGTCCGGCTCTGTTTTCGCGATTTCTGCCTCTACCTTTAACCGGATTTCAATCGTCTTGGATAGCAGAATCTGGCCCAGTTTGTTTAATTTTGTTGTCGTAGCGGTAATGTTTTTGGAGAAGATCTTTCCTTTTAGGGAAATGGATTCAGCATCACTCAGGGCTATTTGAATAAAACTGGCATTTGCCGGTTTAAGTGTGGCACTTTTACGATAGACTTCAAAATCTGCGATTTTTTCATCCAGTTTTTCTGTGAAACCGTTAAGATTATCCAGTTCGGTATTCAACAAAATCAGATTTAAATCCACATTCTGAAATGTATTCGCCGCACTGATCACACACTCAAGGGCCAGGGCACCTTGAAGCCAGATACGTTTGCGGGTGGTTATCAGGAACCGGTCCCCTGCCAGGGCTACTGTCCCGGCACCGAGTCCAAGCAGACCGGCTGTCTTAGCATCACCGCCGGTGGCGGCAATACCTAATGCAGCAGCAGCTGTTCCGATCATGATAGCATCAAGCCCCACCCTGGCCTTTATTTGCCCAGCGGATGCTGCTCGATAGGCCTCTTGTAGAGCTCTCGCATAGAGGCGTGCCAGGTCAATTGTGACATTATTTGCTTCATGATAACCTTCCGTACTTCTTATTGGAATATACTTGTTTTTATGCTGTTTTTCCCACTTCATATCCGGCCGGGACATCTCCGGCTCGACAAAAGGATTAATGGTCGAACATCCTGATAGGAAAAGTATCAGGATGATTGATAGAAAGGTTTCCTTTGACCTATATTTTTTAAATGACATAAAAAGTTCTCCAAAATTTTTGAAGCTTTGCCTGGGGTTATAAATAATTTAATAAATAAAACCTTAGTGGATTCGCAGAACCTTTACTTTTATCTTGCCCTCATTATTTCCATAATGTGTTTTTTTATCATTCGCAAAGGGCATAAATTCACCAGACTTTTGGATCTTGATTTTAACCGGTCCTTTCCCTATTTGAAATGAATAATCGTCATCATCTGTTACACAACCGCACAGGCAGAACCAGTTAGCATCCGGCATTCGCTTAAACGGTTCCATGAACGCAATCCCAACCTCGCGCAATCCCAATTGCTGATTACCTCTATTCCATCCTTCCGGGCCACATTCAATACTGGCATCTTTCCATTTTTGACCAGGCACCACAGAAAATTCATAGGTCGCACCTTTTTCAAGCATCAGCCCTGTGTGATTATTTATTTGGCTGGCAAATACGGTGATTTCTTTTATTTGAACTTGGGCTTGGTCATCCGGATTTGAAAAATACCTCAAGTCACTTCTTGGCGTTTCTATATGCTGTTTAAGTCCATTGCAATCTTTCATCCGTCTGTCAGCGTATACGATGGCATGGCTTAAATTCTTCAAGGATTTCGGGCGATAATCACCATCTCCATTGATGCGGGAGGCAACAGACCAGTGTACCAATGGCTTTTTTCCGGTCGGTTTATCGTTTTCAATTACGCAGCAGAGACGATCGGTAAGCGTGAGCCAATCAACAATGATAAACCTGTCCTGTTGATGGTTCTTTCCAAATACATTCGGGTTTCGCATCAGATCATCCAAACCAATCCCATAATCTACACCTTCTGGCACGATTGATTGAAACATTTCTTGAGTGGGCATCGACCATTTGGCTTCCGGCACATGATCTGAAATCCAGTCCAAAAAATATTCCAGGGCATTATCTGACAGCCCATCCCGATAATAACCTCCCCCGACATCAGAGTGAGCACCGGGAAACCAAACCTCGTCCACGACACCCTCTTGATAGTTCATCAATGTTGGTTGAAAGCCTTTTCGCTTGTCATCCAGACTGATACAATGCAAGGCTTTTACAACAGTTCCCGGTAAACTGTGACCGTTTTCAAAAACTACTTCGGATTCCGGGCGATCCGATTTTGACATATTGGGCATCCCAATACTGGCCACCGTGTCAAACAATGCCTCATATACGAATTTATCAATATTTGCATAGGCGTGATTTGTTTTGGATTTTTTAATGAACTCTTTTTCGATGAGAGCTACAAATCGTCTCGCCAATGCAGAACCTCGGCTGAAACCGGTTACCAGAAGTTTCTCCCCGATCTCATAGCTGTCCTTAAAATCCTGCAGGGCTTTTTTTAAAATTGATGCAACATCTGATTTCTCACCGGAAAAAAGCATATTATATAATCTTTTTACTCTGGAGCCATAGGTACCGACACCATGATAATAAAATACCCTCTGGTTCGTACCATCCCAACTGGATACATAATCAGCCCCATCTTCCTTGGGCAGCAAATTTCCCCCTAACATTAAGGTGAAACTTTAAAACATTGGTGATATTGTCATCCTCTTTTGTACCTTTATAATCTACATCCTGTAACGCATCTGAAGGTTCATTACTTGTCCCATCGAAATTAAAAATCAATAGTTTTACCATTGTTTTCTCCTTCTGTTATTTGTTGAAATGTATCTATCATTTTTTAAGTGATGTTTTGAAATGCTATAGAATGACAATCTGAAATACACCCTTGGCTTGGGCTAACTAATTGCGAGATGATCTGATTCGGGGCTTCCATCGCAATCTTTAAATATCTTGATTTGTTTTAGGGGAATGCTTTATCAATTCCATCTGTAATTATTTTTTCCGTAAGCTTTTTAAGCCCTTTGTTGTTTGGTAAAAGTTCCTCTGCCCAGTCACCTTGCTGTAGTATGTTGTGCGTGTCTGCAACAAAAAAAAGTCCTCTTTTATCACCGTTATCAATCAATAGGGCCAGATCAAGTAAAGCCTTTCGCAGTTTTGTTATAAATAAATGAACAATTTCTTTTTGAATTGTGAAATTGTTTTCAGGAAACCCTTTTTTTTGTGTGAAAATATCATATAACCATGTGTTTTTGTAATCACCACACCATATTTCTTCAGATATATCCTCCTGGGAGAGATCGTATGTGTGTGTAATAACTTTAATTTTATTGGTTTCATCAGAAGGATACTCAATCGTGAAATCCACTAAATCGCTATAAGCTCGACATATCATATCGATTCTGCGGTTTAATGTTTTTGTATTTACCAAATCCACAATATTTTCTGTGTCTTTATATGGTTTAATAAACAGTGAAAAATCTTCTTTACGAAGAATATCCCTGATTCCTCCTGAGAAAAGCAACGCATCATATTTATTTTTCTCTAAAAGTTTGGCTAATTTATGTTTTGATGAGCCTGACATCATATCGATAGCTTCATCTCCCTCTCGTGCCAGCTTTTTTACTTTAAATCGTTTATCCCCGTTCTGATTTTTTACTTTTTCAAGATTTCGGACAATATCCTTTCCACTTACGAACCAAGAATCGCCTTCTGCAAGAATATATATGCTCATTCGTTTTATCTCCTGATATTTTATAATGAATTGGAATCTTCTAAGGCCTTATCTATCCCTTTTGTCAGGATTTCTTTTTCGATAATCTCAAATCCTTCGGAATTTGGATGTATTTCATTCCTCCAGTGCTTAGCATTGGTGAGTTTGCCGTGAGTATCAACAACATAAAAACGGTTGGGAAATTCCGCGTTCAATTTGGCTCCTAATGCAACCAAATTCTCTTTAAATTGGTCTAAAAGATAAAACACTATTTCCATTTCTGCTTCCCTGCCCTCTATATTATCATGATACCCTTTTTCTTCAAAATAAGGATACATCCAAGAGTCACCAAAGTTTATTCCAAAAATTTTGGCGCCTTGAGCGCTTGATCTCACTAACTCATATGTATGGGTCACTATCTGAATTTTTGGATTTTTTGAATAATGCAGAGTAATATCCACCAAATTTCTGTAGGAATCCATCATTTGTTCAAGTTTTCGATTATATCGATCGTTATATATCAGCTCGGACATGGATTGGCCGAGTTTAAATGGTTTTATAAAATACTGGAAATCATAGTTTCCCACAATATCATTCCCCCCCCCTGAAAAAAGTAAAATATCGTAGGCATTATCTTTTAGCTCTTCAATTAAATCGACTTTTGATTCACCGGAAAGCATATCCACAACTTCATCACCATTTGAAGCCATATTCTTAATTTTAAATCGTTTTTTATTGTTATTGTCTTTCTCATCTTTAAGATGATGAATAATATTAGAATCTTTTCCAAAAATCACCCAACTTCTGGGGTATTTTAGCCATGAATCGCCTTCAGCCAGAATTTTTTTCATACTTCCTCTCTAATTTAAATATTAATATTAAGTCACTACTGTCCAAAATAAG
>JAFLJU010000082.1 GCA_022712835.1 Desulfobacteraceae bacterium | reverse complement strand
ACGAGTCTTTTTCTCCATGCCCGTCATCTGGCGAAATCAACGGCAGAACTGGCTGCCACCGATTGCACGCAATCCATGGAAGTGGTTTTTTCCCTGGCCGGAGAAGCCGTGTTGCTGGGATTTGTCATGCCCGGAATTATCGGCTGGAGCGGCATCGCGCTGACCATGCTCGGCTTGGTATTATATATAAAGATGCAGAGCCGGGCCTGAACCGGACATGCCTTGAAAAGAAAAAAGGGAGCCGATTGCTCCCTTTTTATTAGGCTGAATTAGCTTTAGTGATCATACTTTTTGGCATATTCGGCATCGTTGTACATGGCTCCGCCGAATTGTTGCGTGCCATACCCGCCGACGATCGCTTGCCCTTCATGAGAGCCGAGGAATGTGATGAACTCCATGGCGAGATCATGATTCGGCGCACCCTTGGGCATTGCAAGGGCGTGGTAGGTGTTGATGAGCATGGGATCGCCCCGGAAGAGTATCTTCAGGTGCTTCATGTTTTTTTTGCCAGCCACCCATGTGCTGCTATCCGTCATGAAATAACCATTGATCTCGTTCGCCTTTTTCAGCGTTGCCATCATGAAATCCTTGGTGATGATGTACCAATTGCCGGAAGGAGTTATTCCTGACTTTTTCCAGATGGCGATTTCTTTCTTGTTGGTTCCGGAATTGTCCCCGCGGGACAGAAAAGGTGCCTTGGCTGCCGCAATGCGAGCGTATGCATCAGCAGCATCAGTGGCTTGAGCGATGCCTGCGGGATCACTTGGAGGGCCGACAATATAGAATTCATTGGAGCCGATGAGAGCCCGTCCAACAGCCCAACCATCCTTCAGGGCCTGCTTCTCTGCCGCAGGAGCATGGACCATGCAGGCGTCAACTTTGCCAGCTTTCAGCAACTTCAGTGATGCACCGGAGCCTGCTTTGACCCAGCACATGGTCGTGTCGCGGCTTGCGTTGAAGGCTCCAGCGAGTTCTTTGAGCAAACCAAGTTCGCCGGGGCTGCCTGTGGCAACCTTGTAAATCGTCTTTCCGGTTCCGTAGCTTGCCTTGCAGGGAGAGTCTTCAGCGTAGGCGGTCGAAACGAGCAAAAGTAAGACAAGAGAGAGTGCCAAAAGTTTCTTCATAATAAACTCCTTATGGGGGTGCTGGAAAATGTTTGGTTTCACTAGCATGGTTTCATTATGCTAAACAGAGCACAATTGATGCACGCGATTTGGCACCAACTCTTGGAGTGTGTCGATATGCGTCCACCTGTTCAGTTTGGCAAAGACTTCAATCGTCCATTCCCTCCTTGCCCATTGCAATTCCTGCTCAGCAAGACTGTGGCTGATTGTCGACGCGTCTCAAAAATAAAATGGATACAAAAAAGGGGAAGACCAATGATGATCTTCCCCTTTTCAATTTATTGAATCAAATGGCTATTGTTAGATTTTTTTCTTCTTGCCTTCCGAGCGGTGGCGGACCAGAGCGGAGAGGTCTAGCTTGCGAAGGCGGATGGACAGAGGCGTGACTTCAACCAGTTCGTCGTCCTTGATGAAGTTCAGGGCGTATTCCAGAGTCATGGGCTTGACCGGAGTGAGGATGACTGCCTCGTCCTTGCCGGATGCGCGCATGTTGGTCAGCTTCTTTTCTTTGCTGGCATTGACGTTGATGTCGTTGTCCCTGTTGTGTTCTCCGATGATCATGCCCTCATAGACAGCTTCGCCCGGAGTGATGAAGATACGGCCACGCGGTTCAAGGTTGAACAGGCCGTAGGCAACGCCCTTGCCGGAACGATCAGCGACCAGAGAGCCGTTGTAACGGGAGGCAAAGTCGCCACGGTATTCGCCGTATCCTTCCAGATAGGAGTTCATGAGACCGGTTCCCTTGGTATCGGTCAGGAACTCGTCACGGTACCCGATGAGGGAACGGGACGGGACGGAGAACTCAAGGCGCACACGGCCTGTGCCGTGGTTGACCATGTTTGTCATGCGCCCTTTGCGGGCCGATATTTTTTCGGTGACGACACCCATGAAATTTTCGTCGCAGTCAATATACAGATGCTCGATGGGCTCAAATTTCTTGCCGTCCTCGTACTTGAAGATGACCTCGGGACGGCCAACGGACAGCTCAAAGCCCTCGCGGCGCAGCTGCTCGACAAGGATAGCCATCTGGAATTCGCCACGGCCCTTGACCAGATATGCATCGCGGTGCTCGGTGTCTGCCACCTGAATGGCGACGTTCAGGAGCGTTTCCTTGTGCAGCCGTTCACGAATCTTGTTGGTCTGGACATGTTTGCCCTCGGTTCCGGCCAGAGGCGAGGTGTTGATGCCAAAACGCATGGAGACAGTCGGTTCGTCCACGGTGATGCGGGGCAGGGCCTTGGGGGATTCCTTGGTGCAAATCGTATCGCCGATATGGACATTTTCAATTCCGGCGATAACGACGATATCGCCGGGTTCACAGGCTTCGGTGGGTACGACCTTGAGTCCGTCATAGGTCTGGAGCTTGGTGACCTTGAGTGGGATGACCTCGCCCTCATCTGCCAGGCAGACAAGCTGGTCATTGGACTGGGCAACACCGTGATGAATCTTGCCGATGGCCAGACGACCCAGATAGTCGGAGTAGGAAAGATCGGAAACGAGCATCTGGAACGGTTCGTCCGGGTTATGGGCCGGTCCGGGAACCTTGTCGATGATCATGTCAAAGAGGATGTGCAGGTTGTCGCCGCGTTCCTCGGCGGTAGCCATGGCGATTCCGTCACGGCCAACGGCATAGAGCAGCGGGAAATCGAGCTGATCCTCGGTGGCGTCCAGATCAATGAACAGGTCGTATACTTCGTCCAGAACTTCTTCGGGACGGGCATCCTGACGATCAACCTTGTTGATGACGACCATGAGGGCCAAGCCCTGCTCAAGCGCTTTTTTCAGAACAAAGCGGGTCTGAGGCAGCGGGCCTTCAGAGGCATCGACGAGCAGGATAGCGCCGTCGGCCATGGAAATGGAACGTTCAACTTCGCCACCGAAGTCGGCGTGACCGGGGGTGTCGATGATGTTGATCTTCGTGCCCTTCCAGTTAACCGAGCAGTTCTTGGCAGAAATAGTAATGCCGCGTTCGCGCTCAAGGTCCTGGGAATCCATGATGCGGTCGTCGACGGCCTGGCCTTCGCGGAACAGCCCGGACTGTTTGAACATGGCGTCCACGAGGGTGGTTTTGCCGTGATCAACGTGGGCGATGATAGCGATATTGCGAATGGCTTCGTTGGTAAGTTTGGTACTCATTGTTTCTCCGTAAATATGTAATAGGCGCGTCTGCGCAGGGCAGCGATTAACCGAAAGCCCGACAGGATGCAAGCAGAGAATGTTGTTCGCACATGATAATCTCGTTCAAATCCCGAGCATATTAAGGTACGTTAGCCAGTGATTCCCCTTTTAGACCACCTGTATGGAGGCTCAATGACGCGACCCGGACCGACTTTTCTGACAGTCTTCACCACTGCCATCATCATCACCGGAAACATGATCGGCGCAGGCATCCTCGCCCTGCCCATAAACCTTGGCCCTGCTGGGTTACTGCCATCTCTCATTGGTGCGATTGTTGTTTGGTTTGTTATGACATGTTGCGCGTTAATCATCGCTCGTCAGCCGTATTTGGCTGAGAATCCGGACGCGGATCTGCCCACGTTTTTCGAAATGGTGCTGGGCAAAACAGGCAAGTGGATCAGCGTTGGTGCGAATCTTATTATTTTTTATGGCCTGCTCACCGCGTATCTCGCCGGGGTCATGTCCGTGGCCACAAGCTGGTTCGATTTCCCGGTCCCGGATTGGGCGGTTCTATGCGTGTTCTTCGCCATCGTCACGGGACTGGCGTCCATGGGTGAACTTTTCCTGCGCAAGGGGAACACGTATTTTATCCTCACTATGTGGTTCTTGTTCATCGCCATGCTCGTCATGGTTGTGCCGCACATGCATAAGGGCGATGTGTTTGCAGCGGATTGGGTCTTCGCCATCTCCGGCCTGCCGATCCTTGTTGTGGCGTTTAACTTCCACAACATGGTGCCTACCGTGGCCCGGTTTCTCGATCACGACAGGAAAGCCGTCACCACGGCCATCTGGCTCGGATCAGGGCTGGGTATGGTCATGACGGTTGTTTGGACCGTGGCGGTCATGGCGTCTTTGCCCATGGAATCGGCCAATGGCGTGGATATTCTCTCAGCATTCAAACTCAACCAGCCTGCGACCATTCCGCTGGACAAGATGATTGAATCGTCGTGGTTCAGCAAGGCGTCGCTGGGCTTTGCAGTGGTTGCCATGTCGACGGCGTATATCGCAACAGCCGTGGCGCTGATCAGTTTTATCAAGGATTTAACGAGCGGATATAGGGTCAATAAGTTGCTGGCTTGGATGGTGGCTTTCCTGCCGCCGTTGTTCGTCAGCATGTTTTTCCCCAACGTATTTCTCAAGGCGCTCAACATCGTTGGCGGTGTCGGCGTTGGCACCCTGTTCGGCATCCTGCCGGGCATGTTGCTCATCAAACAGGGCGGCCCCGGTTCTCGCATGCGTAAGGCGGGCATCGGTCTGGTGGTCTTTTTCCTGATCGTACTTATCGTCGAGGTCTTGCAAGAACTCGGCATGTTGCACATTTCCCCGGATGTCGAATACTGGACATCACACATCAACTAATTGGAGAGAATAATGACTCAAGAATACCGCATTGAACACGACAGTCTTGGTGAAGTGGAAGTCCCTGTGGACGCATATTATGGCGTACAAACCAAACGAGCCATGGACAACTTCCATATTTCCGGCGTGCCCATGAGTCATTATCCGCTGCTCATCGAAGGCTTGGCGTATGTCAAACTGGCGGCTTCGGATGCCAACGCCTCTCTTGGGATGCTGGACGAAGAGCGAAGCCGCGCCATCTCCCGTGCGTGCGAAGAGCTGCTGTCCGGCAAGCTGCACGACCAGTTTGTGGTGGACATGGTGCAAGGCGGAGCCGGGACCTCGGCCAACATGAATGCCAACGAGGTTATCTGTAATCGCGCGCTGGAACTCATGGGCCACAAGAAAGGCGACTACCATATTTTGCATCCGCTCAATCATGTGAACATGTCGCAGTCCACCAACGATGTGTATCCTTCCGCGCTGAATATCGCGCTCATCAAGGAGCTGCGCGAGCTGATGAAGTCCATGAAATATCTGCAAAAGGCGTTTGCCAAAAAGGGCACGGAATTTTCCGATGTGCTCAAAATGGGCCGAACCCAGTTGCAGGATGCCGTGCCCATGACGCTGGGCCAGGAATTTACGGCGTGGTCCGTGATGATCGGCGAGGACGTGCTGCGAGTGGATGAAGCCGAAGATCTCGTTTACGAAATCAACATGGGCGCCACCGCCATTGGTACCGGACTCAACGCGCACCCCGACTACACCCGCACTGTCACCGAAAAGCTGGTGGAGATCACCACTCTGGGGCTCAAGGCATCGCCGGACCTCGTGGAAGCGACGCAGGATACGGGCGTGTATGTGCAGCTTTCCGGCGTACTCAAACGTGTGGCCGTGAAACTTTCCAAAATTTGTAATGACCTTCGCCTGCTGTCCAGCGGCCCCCGTTGCGGGCTGAACGAAATCAACCTGCCGCCCATGCAGCCGGGGTCATCCATCATGCCGGGCAAGGTCAATCCAGTTATCCCGGAAGTGGTGAATCAGGTGGCATTTGCCGTTGTTGGCAACGACGTCACCGTCTCTATGGCATCCGAGGCAGGACAGCTCGAACTCAACGTCATGGAACCAATGATCGGCTACTGCCTGTTCCAGTCTCTGACCATGCTCAAACGCGCCTGTATGACGCTGGCTGACAGGTGCGTCCTCGGCATCACGGCCAATCGTGAGCATTGCCGCGCAATGGTGGAAAATTCCATCGGGCTGGTCACGGCGCTCAATCCATATCTCGGATACGAGAAGTCTGCCGAGATTGCCAAGGAAGCGATGAAGACCAACGGCTCGGTCTACCAAATCGTGTTGGATAAGGGATATCTCTCCAAAGAAGAATTGGATGATATCCTCAAGCCCGAAAACATGATCAAGCCTCGATATATCAAGCGTTAAGCGTCTTTAGGAGAAGTATATGAAGTGTATATCCACACCAGATTGTCCGGCCCCGGCAGGACATTATTCGCAAGGCGTCCTGCACAATGGGCTGCTCTACGTTTCCGGCATGTTGGCCGTTGATCCCAAGACCGGGGAGAAAAAGCTCGGAAGCATTGAAGAGCAGACACAGCAGGCGCTGGAGAACATCGACGCTGTGCTCAAAGCGTCCGGGACCAGCCGAGACAAGGTACTCAAGTGCACCTGCTATATCTCGGATATCGAGCTTTGGGGCCGGGTAAACACGGTCTATGCCGATTTTTTCGGCGACCATAAACCGGCTAGGGCAGTGGTCCCGACGCGAGAATTGCACTTTGGTTTCAAGGTGGAAATCGAATGCGTGGCCGTTGTAGAGAACGAAGCATGACCGAGTTTGTATGCCGTACTTGCGGTGATCGGTTTTCAGTGGATGAACCGCGCTGGCAATGTCCATGCGGCGGTTTGCTGGACCTCGACTTCATGCCCACCCTCAATATTGATGCAGTGAAAAATCGCCCTGCGACCTTGTGGCGCTATCGCGAAGCACTGCCCGTCCCCGAAGGTGCAGACCTGACCTTGGGCGAAGGGTTCACTCCCATGTTGCCCGTGGAAATCGGCGGGCGCGAAGTGCTGGTCAAGCAGGAGCAATTGTTCCCGACCGGATCGTACAAGGACCGCGGAGCCACGGTGATGATCGCCATGGCTGCGCATCTTGGTGTGCAAAGCGTGGTCGAGGA
>JAFLJU010000209.1 GCA_022712835.1 Desulfobacteraceae bacterium | reverse complement strand
TCCCCTGGAGCGGGCGGATAAAATTATCAATACCTGTGCCCATCCTTTGTACCGCCCTTATTTGAAAGATTATGTGGCCAAGGGGACCTGCGGCCATATCTGCCACGATCTCACCCGTTGTTTTGAACTTCACCGGAATTTCAAGGAATCCGGGGCCATGCTGCCCCATATGGCTTAGGGCTACAGCAGTTCTCGGTGGGTGAATTAAATCCACCATTCGGGGTGATGAATCGTAGACATAGTCCACACCATATCAGAAGCCATGCAAAAGTCTAATCGTCTGGAAACGTGGGATGTGGTGATTTTGTTTTGGTGAGAAATGCCAAAATGCTGCCTATAGCATTATTTAAATGGGTGCAATTTTCCCCTGATCACGGAGTATACTATACATCCGCAATTTATTACCATTGAAACCCAAGCAGATTACTGGTATCAGTATGCATAAGTCGGCCGAGTGAAGTCGACGGTGCACGTAATATGAATATTAGGATATGGAGTACGTTTTCAGATGCTCAAGAGGGAAAACCTTTCAGATAAACTGGCAGATATCTACAGGAAAAAGATTCTCCACGGGGAACTCAAATCCGGTGATATGATCATGGAGACCCAGATTGCCAAGGAATGGGGTGTCAGCCGGAGTCCGGTACGGGATGCCCTGCATCTTCTGGAAAAGGCCAAACTCGTGGAAAAAGGCAAACGGGGCAGTTATAAGGTTCTTGAGCTGACAGCCGACTATATTGATAATTTTTATGATACCTTTAACATGATTTATCAATATTCCTTTGCCAGAGCCGCACAAAGAATGACCCCGGAACACCTGGCCAATCTCATCTCCCTGGCCGATAAGATTGATCGGAGTGTGGAAAAAGAAGACTATGACGCGTATATCGAATACGGAACACTTTTCGGCCAAACCATCCTAAGGGTGGCAGACAATCCCATCATAGAGCAGTTAGGTCTTGAAATGATGCCGACTGCCCAGCGCATAGTGTTTGCAGCCATTGAGATTGCACCTTCCCACACAAAAGAGACCTGTGGTCATATTCGAAAGAGCTGCAATCATCTTGAGGCACAGAATTCCATAGAAGCAGCCGAGTCTTTCAAGAAATTTGCCAATGCCTCAAGGCAGGCACTTATTCATTATATCGAGGTTGAAGGGCAAACCGTTTAGGCACCTCTAGCCTCTGAATTCCCCATGATGTACTGCGTACCTTTGTCTTCCCGGTTTTGTGCCGGGTATATCTGTCTGTATTTTCACATCTTTTTTCAATAAAAATAAAATATCTCTTGACTCCCGAAAATAAATATTCATAATATTAGTCAACGGGCGACGGTCGACCGTGTTCGGGCGACATAAAAAAGATCCGGAAAAGTTGCCATACTGATCTTGTACCTGGACTCTCTAATCTGCTTTCCAATTTCCGGATAAGTCTTTTGTCTATAAAGGGGAAACCCTGTGACCATAATTTCTTACAAGGAGGACATGATGACGGCACCTGAAAAAAATTACGATGCCCTTGTGGTGGGCAGCGGCCCGGGCGGGGCGACAGTGGCAAGGGAATTGTCCATGAAGGGGAAAAAAGTATTGATCCTGGAGTGGGGGGATAATGAGCCGGTGCATGGCAACCTGTTGCAGACCATTCCCCGGGGGATGACCCCTGGCAGGAGTATGCTTATCACAGGTCAGTGCCTTGGTATGATCCGGGGAATCACCACAGGCGGAAGCTCCCTTTTATACTGCGGTACGGCATTTGAGCCTCCGGTGGATATGCTCAAGACCTACGGGGTGGATATTTCTGAAGACGTGGAAGAGATTAGGAGGCAAGTTCCCATGGAACCCCTGTCCGATGAGCTTATGAGTCCGGCAGGTCAGGTGTTCCATAAAAGTGCCAATGAGCTGGGGTATGACTGTAAAAAACTGAACAAGTTCATCTATCAATATCGATGCAGAGCTGACTGCGTTAAGTGCATGTATGGCTGCCCCTACGGCGCCAAGTGGAATGCACGAAATTTTGTGGATGATGCCTTGAAATACGGGGCCACACTGGTGAACCGGGCCAAGGTCTCACGGGTTATTATTGAAGGGCAGACAGCGGTTGGGGTTGAATACAAATACAAATCCGAGCTTATTTCCGTGTTTGCCCCAAAAGTGATTATTGCAGCCGGTGGCATAGGCTCCCCGATAATTTTGAAAAATTCCGGCATCCATGATGTGGGTAAGGATTTTTTCTTTGATCCGCTCATCTATGTCATGGGGAAAGTTCCGGGAGTCAAGAGCGGCAGGGGCATTCCCATGAGTGCGGGCATCCATATGCCCGAAGAGGGCATCGTCATGACAGACTTCAACCTTCCCCATTTGATGAAAATCGCCTTTGACCTTGAGGTCTTCAGGTTTGGAAAGGCGTTTTCCTACTCAGACGTCGTTCCCATCATGATCAAGGTCAAAGACGGATTGGGCGGCCAGATCAAGGACAACGGCTGGGTATGGAAGACTCTATCCAAAGCGGATAAGAAAAAACTGGACAAGGGAGCAGGCCACGCAAAAAAAATTCTTGAGAACGCCGGTGCCCAAAAAACCTATCGAAGCTGGGTGCTTGCCGCCCATCCCGGGGGTACCATAAAACTGGGTGAACACCTGGATACCAACCTGCAGACCCGATTTGAAAACCTCTATGTCTGTGATTGTTCCGTGATCCCGGAAGCCTGGGGACTTCCTCCCACATTCTCTCTGCTGGCCCTTGGCAAGCGGCTTGGAAAGCACCTGCTGGGTTTGACAAAAGAGACCCGGAAGGTGGCCTGATTTTTAGTTCACACCATTACAGGAGAAACGTCTTATGAATGATACATTATCACAAACTAAAAACGGCAACCCCCCTGCAGTCAGGCCTGGAGAGAGAAAAAACGTTCTTGAATCGGTTCTCAAAGACATCCTGGCAACAAAAGAGGCCCGGCAGGCAATTATCGGTTTTGTCCCTCTTTTGCTCGAAACCTGGTCCGGTGACAGTAAAATCAAAACACAGGTTTCTAAAATTACCTCATCCATTGTAAAAAATCAGCTGTCACGACCGGAAGACCGGCACCACAAAAATGAGATCATCGCCCTATTTGAAGATGAAAATTTCGTAAACAATTTAACCTGCCTGTTGCCGGGACTGGTCAACGATCTTACCGATGCGCTGTCCGGCATAAACCTGGGGGAAAACGGTGCAGCAAAAGACCTGCTCCACACCCTTTTGACCGAAACGGGGAAGGGCAGGACCGGAAGTGTTTTGACAAGTATGGCCCGCCTTGTGAGCCATATTCATAAAACCGATCCTCAATTTTTTACAAGCACCCTTGAGCCCGGGATTCAAAAATGGATTCAATCGGTTGATTTTGCCGAACTCAAGGAAGCAGTAGACGGATCCGGCCCTGATGCCCTGGCCTTTGTGGAAATGGTTAATACCGTCATCTGGCAGTATCCGTCAAAAGTAATCGGTATTTTTTCTCTGTTACCTTCTTTTATCAATGTTCTTGCGGGATCCCTTAATATTTCTCTTACAAAACTCAACGCCGTACCGCCGGATCTTCTGACCGATATCATTACATCTTTGATGGAAGAGATCAGTGCCGAAGAGGTCAGTTCTGTGATTAATGAACTGGCCGAGATCAGCAGAAAACTTCATACGGGCAGCGCGCTTCTCGGAGAACCCGGAGCGCCCCGACTTGAAAATGCCCTGACCGACAAGATCGAAGATATTATTGCACAGGTGGATTCAAGGATCTTTTGGAAGGGGAAACTCTCCCTGGCCAAGCTTAAAGCATCCGTTGATGAGGCCATTGCCGGGGCCACGGCAAATGACCCTGAATTATTGCAGCTTGCCATGACCAACAGCCCAGAGCTGTCTAATATCCGGGTGAGATCTCGGAACAAACACCTGTCTGCACTGGAAAATCAGGATGATGCCGTTTTTGATTCGTTAATGAATTTTCGGTTCTCCGCCTTGGATACCCAGGAGGCCGCTGAACAGATCAATATTATTGTCAGGCTTGTGAATCGGTTATGGGATCAGAATCCTGATATCTCCAGCGAATTTGTCCGGCAGTTTGTCAACGGTCTGGATGAAGATGAACTGGCCTATACGGTGTCAAAGTTTTTCAGCGCTGTGGGCGAGGATCTGAAACCTGTGGCAAGAACGGTTCTGCCCGGTGTGGTGGCATGGGGGTGTGATGTGCTGGCTTCCTGTGATGACGAACATGAAGAACAGGCGCAGCAGGCCAGGAATGCATTAAAAGCATTACTAGAAACCGAGGAGGTGCGAGGATGAATCCGTTTTACAATGCAGCAACAAAGATTCAGAGCAAGGCCGTCATGGAGTGGAGCCGGGCCGGGAAAAAAATAGTTGGATATACCTGTTCCTATACACCGGCTGAAATTTTCCATGCCGCAGACATTCTGCCGGTCCGGTTAAGGGGACTTGAAACAGATGGGATGGATATCGCCGATGCCTATTACGGTCCCTTTGTTTGCAGTTTTCCCAAGTGCATCCTCCAGCTGGCCGGTAAAGGGGAACTCTCATTTCTTGACGGGGCCATTATCACCCCGGGATGTGATGCCATGCGGCGGCTGGATGAGTGCTGGCGAAAGGCCGGGGATGATTATAAGGGCATTGTACCGGACTATTTTTACTATTTTGATGTGCCCCATAAAGTCGAGCCCCACGGCATGGCCTGGTATGTCCAGGAAATCCGAAATCTCATCAAAAGCGTAGAAGACCATTTTGAGGTGGAGATTACCGACGAAAAACTTTCGGCCTCAATTAAACTTTATAACCGGGGCAGGGGGTTGCTCAGGGAACTGGAAGACCTTCGCGCAGGAGAGCGTGTGCCGGTATCCGGCACCCAGGCCTTTGCCGCAGCTGTGGCAGCCGTCGTGAGTCCCAGGGACGAGTACACCCAAACCCTTGAAGACTGGCTCTCGGTTGTGAAAGAAAATACCCCCCTGGAAAATGATGGAAAACGACTCCTGCTCATCGGCAGTATCAGTGATGAAATAGATCTTGTGGAACTCATTGAGGAGAGCGCCAATGCTGTGGTAGTCGGGGAAAATCTCTGTTTCGGTGTTCAGTACGAGAGTTCGCTAGTCTCAGAAGAGGGCGATCCTGTGGCGGCATTGGCTGCCCATTATCTAGGAAAATCAATCTGCCCCAGAATGTTTGGAAAATACAAGGAGCGCCTGGCCCTGCTTGTGGAAAAAATCAAGCGGTTAAAGGTGGATGGTGTGGTCATGCAGAATATCAGGTTCTGCGATCTTCACGGGGCGGAAAACGCCCTGTTTGAAAGGGACCTGGAAGCCATGGGTGTCTCCTGTATCCGAATTGAAAGGGAATATGGGCCGTTGACGGAAAAAGGCAGGATCAAACTAAGGATCAATGCCTTTTTAGACCGGATTTCACAGAATAATCAGCAGTCTGCCCTGACCGCATAAGCTTAACAAAGGAGAGCTCTTATGAGACCTGAATTTAAGGAATACAATTACGACTGGCTCATGTCCAGTGTTCTTTCGGCTGCATCTGCCGTGGCAAACGGCACCCAAAAAGAGACGGAACTGGCCTATAAATATATCCCCTATTTCAAGGGGGTATCCAAATTTTTTATTGATCACGGGGATGTGGGTATCCAGGTATTAAAACTGTTTGACGCCTATTATAAGAATATACTGAACGCCCATGACCAGGGTAAAAAAATCGGCCTGACCACTTTTTGCTTTTCACCTGCGATTTTGTACGCCATGAATGTAGTGCCAGTGTGCACTGAAATGTTAACGGCCCTGGGAAATATTGTCTGGCGCAGGGGCATGTTTGAATATATGGACTATGGCTGCCAGGTGGGACTGCCTGAAACATCCTGCTCTTCCCAAAGGGGGGCTCTGGGGGCTTATTTTGCAGGTCTTGCAGAATCCATCGACCTTGTGGTCTGCAGTACGCCAGGTATCTGCGATACCAATGCCAATGCCTTCTCCTTTGCCTCATCCTATCTTGATATACCGTATTACGCACTTAATTTCCCCCAAACCCTTGGTGACGACAGAAGTGAGGGGTATCATCTTGCGGACTACAAGGAGCTGATCCGATTTATCGAGGCCCAGACCGGCAATATTATGGATTACGATCTTTTAGATGAGGTTCTGGCTGAAGTTGAAAGGCAGAATGAACTGATTGCGGATATCGAAGATCTGCAGAGCCTGCGGCCCTCTCCCATGAGTCCCATGTACAATATTGCCTTGTATGCCGGACGGTATACCTTCTCGGGGCATAAAGAGTATACCCGCCTTCTGGAGACCATATTAAACCGGGTAAAGCAAAGAGCTGCCGCAGGAATTTGCGGCCTGAAGACAGGCAAAGAGAAACTTAGGGCGTTTATGTTTTATATTGATCACTACAACCTGGATATGAACTTCTGGAACTACTTTGATGAAAAAGGCATTGCCCATATGGGCGGAATGCTGTCCCATCATTTCAGCGAAGAGGTCTCTTATACGTCTAAACTTCCCGGGGTTGCCTCACGGGTGGACCGGGCAAGCCGCGAGGGCATGCTGAACAGTATTGCAATGCTCAACTCAAGGCTACCCATGGTCAGATCTATCCGGGGACCCTATGACGGGAAGAATATGTGGCTGGAGGAGACCCTGGTACTGGCTGAAAACTTCGGGGCAGACTGTCTGATTTACAACGGCACACCCGGATGCCGCAATACCTGGGCCAATGTCAAAATGATCGCCAGGGATTTGGAAAAACACGGGTATCCCACCCATATCATGTATGACGATGCCTTTGACGACCGGGTGGAGTCCTGGGATGCCACAAAGGAACGTCTGGATGAATTTTTTACCATAAGGGGGTTGCTATGAATATTGTTGCCGGGTGTGATGTCGGATCTCTGACATCCAAAGCAGTCATCATGAGGAATGGAAAAATTCTGGCAAAACAGGTCATTAAATCAAAACCCAGGCCCAAAGATTCCGGTGATGCCGTCATGGCCGCCGTGCTTGCCGAGGCTGGCCTGTCCGCCGATGATATCGACTATTGCGTGGGCACGGGGTATGGCCAGGAAAAAATCAGTTTTATAAACGAATCTGCATCCGAGGTTTCCTGTCATGGGAAAGGGGCCAGATGGATGCTGCCGTCCGTGGGCACGGTCATTGATATCGGGGGGCAGGACTGCAAAACCATGCGGCTGGATAGGTTGGGAAATATTGAAAATTTCATGGCCAATGACAAATGTGCCTCAGGCACCGGCCGGTTCCTGGAGGTCATGGCCAGACTTTTGAATATTGATATCGGCGAACTGGGGGCTATGACAGCAAGAGCCAGGAAACCGGTATTATTAACCTCAACCTGTACGGTTTGGGCCCAGGCGGATGTGATCAAGTATGTCAACTCCGGAGTGGCGGTAGACGATATCGGGGCGGGGATCAACACGGCCATGGCCCAGCGGGTGGCTATTCTTGTTAATGCGGTTAAACCCCGGGGGAACCTGCTCATGACCGGGGGGGTCGCCAAGAATACCGGGGTGGTGTCAACCCTTGAAAAGCTTCTCGGTAAGAGAATTAAAAAGACCCGGAAGGCGGACCCTCAGATTGCAGGTGCCATCGGGGCCGCTCTGAAAGCATCGGAAAGACTTAACTATCGGAACGACTTAACCATCGGAAAGACTTAACTACAGGAGGAAAATATGATAGTTGCCGGATGTGATATAGGTTCTTTGACTGCCAAGGCAGTCATCCTTGAAAATGGCAAGGTTCTGGCCAATGCAGTGATGCGTGCCCAGACCAGTCCTTCGGAATCAGCAGATGACGTCATGAACCTGGCCCTGGACCAGGCAAACCTGAGGATGGATCAGGTTGCCTATGTGGTGGGTACTGGATATGGCAAGGAGCAGATCTCATTTGTGAACAGTGTTGAGTCGGAGATATCCTGCCA
Source organism: Desulfobacteraceae bacterium (assembly GCA_022712835.1). The sequence goes on along the minus strand of JAFLJU010000209.1, from coordinate 8,400 downwards.
TGCCAAAGGTGCCATGCATGTTGCACCCTCCGCCCGGATGGTGATTGATATTGGCGGCCAGGATGCCAAGGCCACACGGATGGATGAGAACGGGAATGTGGTGCGGTACATGTACAATGACAAGTGCGCCTCAGGCACAGGAAGGTTTCTGGAAATCATGGCAGAATCACTGGAAATTCCCCTGGAAGAGTTGGGACAGGTGGCCTCAAGATCCAGGGAAAAGTTAAGTATCTCCAACCAATGCGTCATCTTTGCCGAGACCGAAGTGGTTTCCCTGGTAAATGAGGGGAAAGACCCTTCCGATATCATGAATGCCCTGCACTATGCCCTGGCAAAACGGGTGGCATCCATGGCCAAAAGTATTGAAATTACCGAAGATGTGGTCATGACCGGCGGGGTGGCCAAAAACAAAGGGGTATTCAATGCCATCGGCGATGTGCTCAACATTGAATTAAAATCCCTGGATCAGTTTGATCCCCAGATCATGGGGGCCATGGGGGCGGCTCTTTTTGCCGAGGAGAAGGTAAAGGACAGTTGCAAGGCCTAAGTAGATGGATGATTTCGGTCAGCCACTAGTTAATTTGTAGACAATATCGTAAGGATAAAAAAATGGAACTCTTTAAAGCCCATATCATTCAGGTCCAAGAATTCCTTGACCAAAAACGCAGGGAAAATCAAGTGACTGAATCGGTTCATCCCGGACAATGTCATTGGCCCCTGGTCGAGAACAAACCCCTGGTCATGGGACAGGACACGGCCGTGGAACTCGGGAATCCAAAGACGGCCTCCACATCGCAGCTCTTGTGGACAAATACACAGGACCTTATTCAAAACAGGCGGATCTCCATTGTGGGGCCCGATCTTTCAGAAATGGAGGGCTCCCAGGCTCCCTTTGGCAAAATCGTTCTGGTGGCAGGGGAGGGGTTTGACGAACAAAATAGCTATGCAAGGTACAGGGCTCTGGAAAAGGTCAGGTACACGCTGAATCTTTCCGGATATATGATGCGTGGTGCATCCCAGTTCCAGCGGGAGTGGAGCCGGGTCAGCCATGGGGCGCTGAAAGACGGGTTTTCTTTGAAGACCCTGGGGTCAGCCCTTATGGACCGGTATCTGGAACTGGATTTTGTCAGGTCCGTTGAAATTGTCTTTATTACCTCGTCTAATGCGGATGTCCTGGAGATGAACCAGGTCTCTGCCAATGCCATGATCATCATCGGCGCCATGAACAAAATGACCGGTGAGATGGCTAGGGAGATGGCCCTTGACTGCGATGCCTGTGAGTATGTTTCAGTTTGCAGTGAAGTGGCTGCCCTGCGGTCCATGAGACGGCGCCGGGAACAACAGGAGGAAAATATCCATGCATAAATCCGGAAAACCCCGTGTTATTGCCCTGTGCGGCAAGGGCGGGGTAGGTAAAACCTCATTGTCCGCAGCCATTGTAAAGATACTGACCCAAAATCCTGAAAATCGAGTTCTGGCCATTGATGCCGATCCGGCCATAGGGCTTGCTCCATGCCTTGGTTTCCGGGTCGAAAAAACCGTGGATGACATCCGGAACAGCCTGGTTCAACAGGTGATGGACGGTAAAAAACAAGACCCGGATGATGTGGTGTCCCGACTGGACTATGAGATGTTTTCCGCCCTGAAAGAAAGGGGAAACCTTGCCTTTCTGGCCATCGGCCGTCCTGAAAAAGAGGGCTGTTACTGCCAGGTTAATCATATTTTAAAGGATATCATCAGTTCTATTGCCGTGAATTTTGACTATGTGGTCATTGACGGGGAGGCCGGCGTGGAGCAGGTCAACCGGCGGGTGATGGAGACGGTCAGCCATCTCATTCTGGTCTCCGATGCCTCCGCAAGAGGACTGAATGTGGCAAAAACTATCAAGGAGGTATCGGATTCATCCATCTCCTATGAAAAAGCCGGGTTGATCCTGAATCGGGTCAGAACGGCAGCGGAAGTGGAAAATCTTTCCATCCCGGACGCACTGGACTGCCTGGGATGGGTACCTGAAGATGATGTCATCCGGCAGTATGACATTGAAGGAAAAAGCATCCTGGGACTTCCTACGTCCCCGGGTCTTGATGCGGCGAAACGCTGCATGGCTGCAATGGAGGTATAATGGGACATCTCGTTGGGAAGGATATCAAAAGGTGGTGACTAATGGAGAAAATTATAGAGCGGGAGAATCTGTCGAACAAACTGGTCACTATAATCGGCAAAAGAATTATCCGTGATGAACTCAAATCCGGTGAGCTCATCATTGAGAGTCAAATATCCAGGGAGTGGGGGGTAAGCCGGAGTCCGGTCAGGGATGCCCTCCACATGCTTGAAAAACAGGGACTTTTGCACAGAGTTCCCAAGGGCGGTTATAAGGTGCTTGAACTCACTCCTGACTATATTGAAAATTTTTTTGATGCAGCCAATATGCTTTACCAATATTCGTTTCCAAAAGCTGTGAATCATATGACATATGAAGGGAAAAAACGTCTTTTATCCATTGTTGATTCCATTGAAAAAAGTGCAGTTCAAAAGGAGTATGATACCTATGTTGATATGGTTTGCTCCTATGCCCAAACCATACTTCATATTGCGAAAAATCCTATTATTGAAAAAATCTCACATGACGTCATGCCTTCTGCAAAGCGGATTCAACTTGCAGCCATAAGGCTGTCGCCTTCCCATTTACAAAAGGCATGCCGCTATCTTCGAAACAGCTTAATTTCCCTTCAAAAAGGACAGGCCTTTTCGGCGGCAAAAGCATTCAATAGCTTTGCAAATACTTCAAAAAATGTATTGATTAAGTCCTATCTATGAAAAGGGTTTCCAGGCTTCTGTTAGCATGGAACCCTGCTGGATGTCGAGAATTGCCGATAGGACTATAACAGGATTGATTTTTAGGGTGTAACCTTGTAAGGGTAATAGGTAATTTACAGGTACTTATGTTAAATGGAGAAGCCGATGCGTCTTGACTGTGATGGTCTGAAATATACATATCCCGGGGCAGAGGTTCCCGTCATCGATAATCTTTGTTTTTCCATGACAGCACCGGGGTTCAATGCAGTGTTCGGGCCGTCGGGGGTCGGAAAGACCTCCCTGGCAAAGCTTTTGGCAAGCCAGGCAAACAAGCCGGAAAGCAGGATTGTAACTTCGGGAATGGGGAAAATCCTATATTCGTACAACCAGGAAAGGCTTCCGGGCTGGTCCAGCACCGGGAAGCATCTGAACAAGGTCTGTCCCCCGGGCAAAGAGGGTCTGAAAAAGGAACTAATAGACATCTTCAAGTTGGAATCGGTTCTGGATGCACGGTTTTCACAGCTATCCATGGGCCAGCAGAACCGAATGAACCTCATCCGCTATCTGCTCCAGGAGTTTGACCTACTGATATTGGATGAAAGCCTGGCCAATGTGGACGAGGCCCTGCGGGAAACCATTATCCTGGCGATCAAAGCGTTTTTTCCCGGAAAAATGTTTCTTTATATCTCCCATAACCTCATGGAAGTGGCCAAGTTCTGCCGGGATATCTTGGTCTTGAGCGAACCTGTCAAACAAAAGGGCAGTTTTATGGTAAAGGGCCGTGATTATGTCCAGGGGTACACCCTCGAAAAAAAAGTCTTTGAGGCCAGTATGCTGGAGATCATGGATGCTTTTTAGACGGATATATCAGTTTTTGATTGTCTATTGTCTGGGGCTTACCTGCCTTTTGGGAATTAAACAGGTGTTGACCCTCTCCGATTATGTGATCCCGGGTTTGACCCTTATTCTGGAGACAGCCGGCCGGGTTTCCCATGGGTATTTTTTCGATGTATTCAATACCCTTTCGGTAACCATTCTGGGTCAGGTGATCTCCATTATCCTGGCTTTTACCGTGGGGATTCTGGGTCGCAAATCTTCCTGGGCAGGTTCCTTTATTAAGGTAATGGCCTATAATATCCAGGCCTATCCCATTGTGGCCCTGGCGCCGATTATTTTTATCCTCCTGGGAGACGGATTTATGTCCAGGCTTCTCATCGCCTCCATGATCTGCTATTTTCCGCTGCTGCTGTCGGTGCTGGGGGTGATGGCCGTGCCGGTGAAGGATATTGAACATTTTTATATTGTCACAGGAAGGATGCGGTGGCAGTTGGAGGTCAAGATCCGGGCCTTTGAAAATTTAAGTAAACTGACCACGGTCATTGCCGGCTCCGCTACCCTGGCTATGGCCGGGACTATCGTGGCAGAATTCATTGCCGCCAATGCCGGTATCGGGTACAGCATCCGCATCGCTCTTTACCAGAGTGATCTGGCCGGGATACTGGTGGCCCTTTTTTTTATTGGTATTGTGATTTCTATCTACCAGGGGATTTTGGAAACCCTGGGGGAACAACTGAAAACCAGGTGGTCCGTACCAAAGGGAGGGGAACTATTATGAAATATCTTGGAATAGGATATAAATTTAACCTGACCATTATCATGGGTCTTGTCTTTTTTGCCACTGCCACTGCCACTGCCGGAACTGTTACGCTTCATTATCGTCTTAAATGGCTGTTCAACACCAGTGTGGCCGGGGATATCTTTGCTGTGGATCAGGAATATTTTAAAAATGCAGGACTTAAGGTCACTGTCAAGGAAGGCAGTCCTGAAAAAAATGCCATCAAGGAACTGGAATTGGGGTATGCCGATTTTGGGGTAGCCTCGGCGGATCAGGTCATCCGGGCCCTGGACAAAGGCGCGGATGTGGTGGTGTTGGCCCAGCTTTTCCAAGTGAATCCCATGCAATGGATCTATCGGGCAGACAGGCCTGAAATTAAACAACTGGCAGATCTTAAGGGCCGCCATATCGGTATCACCTTTGGGGGGAATGATGAAACCATCATGAAAACCATTTTGAGAAGTGCCGGGCTGGATGATCGGGATGTTGTGCTCTCGGGGGTCCGGTTTGATTTTGCCCCTTTTTTGAAAAAAAAGGTGGATGTCTGGCCGGTATATCGAAATTCCCAGGGGGTGATTCTCCAGGATAAATTGGGCCGGGAAGGGGAGGCAGTTTATTTTTTCAACCCCTCTGATTTCGGGGTGGATTTTGTGGCCAATTCCATTGTGACCTCGGGCAAGATGATGAAAAATCATCCCGATCGGGTGAAAGTTTTTATGGGGGCCTTGCTCTCAGCATGGGAAGCCGCCATGGATCCTATCAATGAGACCGCCGTTCTGGCTGCGGTGAAGAAAAAGGACAAGGGAACCCGGGATGATATCCGGCAAAAGCAACTAACGGTCACCCGGGAACTGATCAAACCTATCAAGCGGGTCAGGATCGGTCGGATTAATATCGTTGCCTGGAAACAAACAGAAACGATTATGTTGAACGAACAACAGATCAAAGCCCCTGTGAACATTGAGTCCCGCCTGACAGAGCCTGGGATTCTCTAAGCTCTTAATACAATTCATTATCTATTTAAAAAAGAAAGAATTATTTGTATTTTGGACCGTACACCCCTTGGTACGGGCTATCTGTTTTTCTCTTTATTTCTGGAGTACATGAACAGATACACCTTGTGCATGACCCAGGCCTCCACTGGGTGGATGCTTTTGGCACCACCGAGAAACTCAGCTTCGATGAAGGCTTTACAGGCTTTTTCAAGGACCAGAGCAGCAGTGACCGCTTCTTCCATGGTTCGGCCCAGGGTGATGGCCCCATGGTTTGCCATTAGGGCTGCATACCGGCCCCGCAAAGCCCGCACGGTCGTTTTTACGATTTTCTTTGTATTGGGCAGGGCATAGTCGGCGCACCTGACGCTGGGCCCCAGGATCTGGGCCTGGTCATCCAGAATGGGGGGGAGTTCCCGCCGGGCTGCAGCCACAGTGGAGGCATTGGGCTGGTGGGTGTGAATTACGGCATGGATCTCTTTGCGGGTCTGGTAGATCCGGGCGTGGAGTTTTTTTTCAGAAGAGGGTTTGATATTCCCCATGACCTTAAGGGTGTGGTAATCCATGATCACGATGTCATCGGGGCCTAGGTCTTCATATCTCCGTCCGCTGGGGGTGATGGCCATGAGTTGGTCATCAATCCGCAGGCTGCAGTTGCCCCAGGTGCCTTCCACCAACCCCCGTTCCAACAGCTTCCGTCCGGAATCACAGACAATCTCTTTTGCGTTTTTTAACTGATCCAAGATCTTGGTAGTTTCCATTATGATACCCCCTCTATATTTTGAAAGACCCGATCAAAACGGATCAGGGCCTCATCAATGATCTCATCGGTATCTGCGGCACTGGTATACATCCGGGACCCTGCCAGGGTTACAATCCCTTCTGCCATATAAGCAGCTCCCATTTCTTCCATTATTTTTTTTCTGGCATGGATGTTTTTCAGGGTTCCTGGGATTTTCCAGGGCCGGTTCCAGGGGATGTGAAAGAGCATGGTCCCCACGGTTTCAAGGTGACACACCGACCCCTGGTTAAAGGCCACAAAGGGCAGGTTGTATTTTTGGATCAACTGTTCCAGGCCTTGGGTAAGCCGGTCTCCAGCTCTTCCTGCAACCACCGGGGCATTGGTTCTTTCCAGTTCGCACAGGGTCAGGTAACCTGCTGCGGCACTCAAAGGATTTGCCGCCATGGTGCCGCCGACCAGAGCCTTTTTGCTTCCGCTCTGGATACCGGCAGCCAGGTATTGCATATACTCTTTTTTCCCCCCAAGACCACCGGCAGAAGGGTAGCCTCCGGCAATAATTTTACCGAATACCGTCAGATCAGGGATCACATTAAAGTACCCCTGGGCCCCTCCCATTCCCATGCGAAAGGCGGTTACCACCTCATCGAAAATCAGCAGGGCTCCGTACTTGTCGCAAAGTTCCCTGACCTGGCGGTTAAACTCCTTGAATAGAGGGCGGGTTCCGCTTTCAGGACCAATGGGTTCCATGAGCACGGCAGCCGTGCCTCCCCTGAATTTATTTCTCCAGAGTTTTTTCTCAAGGTCTTTAATATCATTGGGGAAAAATTCCTGGGTATATTTAAAGCAGTTTTTGGGTACCCCGTGGGCTTCCATATGTTTGGTGCCGGGCAGGCGAATTCCGTAGGCCAGCTGATCGCTCCATCCGTGGTAGGCGCCCCCCATTTTAAGGATATATTTTTTCTTGGTGGCAAGTCTTGCTATGCGGATGGCTGCCATGTCAGCTTCTGTCCCGCTGCCAAGCATCCGAAACATGTCAACCCCTGCCATGTGCTGGACCACTTTTTTAGCCAGTTTTAGTTCATACTCATGGAAAAGTCCTGTAACCGGTCCTGTGGTGTTGAGCAGGTCGATGACCTGCTCTCTGATATTTTCCGGGTTGGACCCCAATAGGGTGGGGCCACCTGCCTGTAAAAAGTCGATATACTTGTTCCCATCCAGATCCCAGAGATAGGGGCCCGAGGCTTTGGTGAAAACCAGAGGAAAGGGGTAGTTAAAGGCCAGGTTATGCTGGACTCCCCCTGGAATAAATTCCTGGGCCTCTTTGATTTTTATTTTTGACTGGCCGCAGGCATTTTCAAAGTGAGCCAGATAGTTGGCCAGAGCCTCTTTTTTCAATCCCCGGATGGGCTGGGAGATGAGCCGATTTAAGCGGGCCATGATCTTTGGGGTGTCATGGTAACTGGAAATAGCATATTGGTCTTGCTTTTCCAAAGTTGCGTGGGGTGTTTCCATGGGAATCCTCAATTAATATGTTTTATAAACTGACTGGTCAGTGCAAAAATACAACATTGAGCCATATTGTCAACCATAAACTTTTCTAATGCAAATATTTGCGGTTATGTGAATATAGACAGGATTTGGTAAGATTTGGGTACCCCTGGCTTAAATGGGAACCTCAATTTATCTTGACTTGTACTGACCAGTCAGTATATGGGTGTACAAGGCCTAAACCTAAATAAAATGGAGCCGCAATGAGTGAGATCATCCATCTGTTGACCTATGATATTGGCACCACCAGTGCAAAGACCTGCTTGTTTGAGATGGGTAAAAAACTGGTTCTGATTGATTCTCAAGCTGTGGGATATGAATTGATTACCAGCTCTGATGGGGGGGCTGAGCAGCGGGCTGATGATTGGTGGGATGCTATTTGCAAAGGGAGTCGGGTTGTTTTGGACCGGGCCGGGTGTGATAAAGAAAAAATAGCTGCCGTTTCATTTTGCTGTCAGATGCAGGCCCTGGTTCTGGTGGACAAGGATGGAGTACCGGTACGCAATCCAATGGGGTATATGGATGGCCGGGCAATCAAGGAGTTTGAGAAAAATTTTGCCAGAGGGTTTCCCAGAATAGAAAACCTCAATGCGGTTAAATTACTCCAGGCACTGTACATCACAGGGGGGGCTGCTGCAACCGCCAAAGATCCCCTTTGGAAGTACCATTGGGTCAGGGCAAATGAGCCGGAAGCCTTTGCCAGAGCT
>JAFLJU010000687.1 GCA_022712835.1 Desulfobacteraceae bacterium | reverse complement strand
GCAAGAATACGAATAATTGGGTGTAAATCCTTGAAACACTCCCCATAATAAAGCATGCTCATCCTATCTTAAAACAAGAAAGGAGGGTCTTTTTATGAATCAATTACATGAAATCAGAGATGCAATAAATTCCGTATTGCGCATTATGGCAGAACGTGAATACGCTGCTTCAACCATTAAGGTACATCGAGGAATTCTTAATTCCCTGATAAAGTTCATGGAGAAAAATCATTATACAAAACTGGAGGAACATGTCGGTCTGGCTTACATCCAGGAAAGGACCGGTGTGACTATGAATGGATTTTTGGGGCAAGGCAATCGAAAGATTAATACCGCTCTCAAACCGGTGCAGAACCTGTTTTATTACCTGGATAATGGGGATTTATCCTTTTTCATGCGCTCCAGAATCAAGCCATTTCAATGTCCACCAGCGTTTGAGGCTGAATATCAATTATTTCAAAAAGAATACCGTGAACGTAATTATGCGGATGCAACCATTGTATGCAACAACAATATTGTCAGACGGTTGCTTGCTTTTCTACACAAAAAAAAATCAAATCGTCAGATGATACTACGGCATTCCATTTAACAGAATTTCTGACGGCATTCGCCGACTGCAGGCCCAGATATGTTTCGACTGTCCTTTCTGTTTTGAGGAATTATTTCACATTTTTGCAAGATATGAATATTATAAAAGCAAACCTTGCTACATCACTTCCGCATGTAAGAATTCTGCGTAATGCGTTTATTCCTCATGCATGGAAAACAAATGACGTAAAAAAACTACTGGCGTCAATCGACCGAAACTCTGCTAAAGGGAAGCGAGATTATGCCATTCTTCTTATGATAGCTCATCTTGGTCTCAGAGTCAGCGATATACGCAACATGAAGTTGTCAAATTTAAACTGGAACAAAAAAACAATTGCACTGAGTATGCGAAAGACAGGACAAGCACTGGAGTTGCCACTTCTTGATGACATTGGCTGGGCCATTATTGATTATTTGAAAAATGGTCGGCCTCAAACAGTATGCAATAGACTTTTTGTTCGACATCGTGCACCCTTTGATTCTTTTGGGGAAAATCAGAGTTTCTACAACGAATTACATAGATACATGCAAGTTGCAGGCATTATTCCACCGACAGGTGTACATTGTGGACTACATTCTTTGAGAAGCACGCTTGCCAGAAACATGTTGGAAGCCAAAACCCCTCTTCCAGTTATTTCAGAAGTTTTAGGGCACACAAACATTAATACCACCAGCATTTATCTTAAGATTGATATTGACGGTTTGAGAAAGTGTGTCTTGGATCCTGAGGAGGTGCTTTAGTTATGACAGAAATTTTCCAATGGCACAGTGATTTATCTGGCATGATGGCTTCTTTCCTTAATGAAAAAAGGATGACGGGTTATAAATACGGTAATCAAGAAAAATTGCTTATCCGTTTTGACAACTATTTCGACAGAAATGGATATACCGGGGTACGCATAACAAAATCCATGGTGGATAACTTCATCTATTCACCGCAGGAACTGCCGTCAACTCACTATTTGAAAGAACGCCTGTTGCGAGATTTTGCATTGTTTTTGATTCGGCAGGGGCACCGGGAAGTATACGTTGCAAAAACAAAATCAGCACCTCCAAAAAAATGTTCCCATATTCCCTATATTTTTACTGAAAAAGAAATGAAGTATATTTTTACCGCAGTTGACACCTGGGAGGATTCATTTCATACAAACAGGCACCTGGTTGACCCGGTTCTTTTTCGCCTGCTTTATGGAACCGGCATGAGAGTATCTGAAGCGTTAAATATAATGCTCAAAGATTTTGATGAAATCAATGGTATTCTGACCGCATATCATACCAAAAACAATAAGGATCGACTGATCCCGCTTGCGCCAAGCCTTACTAACAGGATAGGCAAATTTATGAAGGTCTTTCATAAATACTCTCAAGATGAAGCTTATCTGTTCGAGTCGTCCAGAAAAGGCAAGATGGACAATAGTACAGTGTACCGTCGTTTCCGCCAATATTTGCAATGCGCCAACATCCCCCATACTGATGCTGGCCCGAGGGTGCATGATTTACGCCACAACTACGCGGTCAAATGCTTAAAAAGATGGGTGCTGGCTGGTGAAGAATTAACCAATCTATTACCATATCTGGCAGCATACATGGGCCACTCTGATTTCAGAGGCACGCAGTACTATCTCCGCCTAACGGCTGATTTGTATCCTGATATTATCAACCGATTAGAGGCAGGTTTCGGGTACGTTATACCGGAAGGAGGGCCGACAGATGAAGGAGAATGATTTCCCTAAATACCTCTCTGATTTTCTGTTAAAGTATCTACCTACGCAGAAAAATGCCAGCATACACACAATAGCATCTTACCGCGATGTCTTTAAGCTGCTATTGATATTCTGCGACTCAGTAAAATTAATTAAACCAGAAAAAATCAAGACAACTCATCTGTCGAAAGAACTCATTCTCCACTTTCTTGATTGGCTTGAAACAGAACGAAAATGTTCCATCTCAACTCGTAACCAGCGACTTGCTGTAATTCATTCATTTATTCATTACGTACAGAAAGAATCCCCAGAGAATCTGTTTGAATTTAAAAAAATTCTCTCAATACCAAACAAAAAATATCCCCGGACGTTGGTCCCCTATCTTACTGGCCAAGAAATGCAAATCCTCCTCTCCCAACCTGATGCGTCAACAATTGACGGATTTCGTAATGCCATACTC
>JAFLJU010000166.1 GCA_022712835.1 Desulfobacteraceae bacterium | reverse complement strand
ATCCTCATCGACAAAAAAGACGGTATTTTTCCTTCCCCCGGCGAAATAAAGTTCTATTGTTCCTGTCCTGACTCGGCAACTATGTGCAAACATATTGCGGCAACCCTCTATGGTGTCGGGACCCGGCTGGACCAGAACCCTTCCCTGTTTTTCACCCTGCGGGGCGTTGACATGGAAAATCTGGTTTCCCAGGCCATCCAGAAAGAAGCAGACCAGCTTATTAAAAAATCCAAAACAAAAACCTCCAAAAGAATCATCCAGAATGCAGATCTTTCTTCAACATTTGGAATTGATTTTGACGAGTCCCCCTTGTCTGGCACCTCCAAACCCATGCCCATCAGGCAAAAACAATCGACCCAAAAACCAATTAAGAAATCAATCAAAAAACCAATCCAAAAAGCAGTCAAACAGGAGCTGTCCCCCTACGAGACAGTGGTTCGCATTATTTCAAGAAGAAAGGTCACCCCCATTGATTTCAAAGAAATTAAAAAAAGAACCGGGTTAGAGGATACCTTGATACGAAATATTCTTGCACGGGCAAAACAAAAAGGGGTCATCACAAACAAAGGCCGGGGGTTATATTTAAAGTCTACCCAAAAAAGGGACACAGATTAACCTATATTTGTGAACTGTATTGATGCGCTTAATAATCGGATTGTCGTGGGTGCTTGATTTTACCCCTTCCCATTCAAATTTTTTATAAATAGCAGGAGAACAGGATGTCTTGGGAATATAGTTATGCCGCATTGGTGATTTTGGGTGCCAGTGTCATCAGAGGATACTCCGGGTTCGGCTTTGCCATGATTTCGGCCATTACCCTTACCTTCATTTTTCCCCCGGCCCAGGTAACTCCGGTGATCCTGTGTCTGGATGTGGTTGCCAGTTCCTGGCTGCTTTACAAAGTCAGGAAGGAGGTGGATTGGAAGGGTCTGCGGTTGATTGGATTGGGGGCTCTTCTGACCCTGCCGTTGGGAACCCTGGCGTTGGTGGTGGTGCCGGTAACTGCCATGCGCATCTTTATCTCCCTTACGGTCATCTGCCTTTGTCTTGGCCTGCTCCTCAGAAAAAAGCAGGTCAAATCAAGTGGATCAGTCGCCACAGCAGGGGTGGGCATGGTTGCCGGATTTTTAACCGGTGTGGCTGCCATGGGCGGCCCGCCGGTGATTTTGTTTTATTTTTCTTCCAACAAATCCGTTGCCGTATCCAGGGCTTCCATGATCGCTTTTTTCCTCATGGTGGACACCCTGGCCATTGTATCCAGTATCTGTTACGGCCTGTTTGATCGCCAGACATTAACCTTGTCCCTGGGGCTTTTCATTCCCCTGGGCATTGGCATTTGGATCGGTAATTTTTTCTTTGGAAAATTTTCAAATGAAGCCGTTTTCAGGCGGCAGGTGATCTTTTTGCTAATGACAATTGCCTTGATCTCCCTGGGAAAATTTTCAATCGCGCCCTGATTTTAAAGGAACCTTCTTACAAAACCTCCTTTCACCCTTTTAAAATTAGATGATAACAGGTATAAATGCCGCAAACAAATTTAAGGAGTGTCATGCCCTATTCATTTAAGCAGAGAATTAAAGCCACCATCATCGGTTTTTCAGCTGCCTGGCTGGCCCGACTATGGTTTGCTACTGTACGGATAACCATCATCAACCAACCCGTATATGACCGTCATTTTCGGCAAACCGGCCTTCCACACCACGTGGTGGGCGCCTCCTGGCATCGGCATTCAATTTTTCTTTTTTATTTTTTCCGAAATTTGGGTGATCGACTGATCATGATCAGCCGTAGTCTGGACGGAGAGATGACAGCCGCTATCGCCAGGCAATTTGGATACACACCGGTAAGGGGATCCTCTTCCAGGGGAGGTAGACAGGCTTTGCAACAGATGATTGATGTTATGAACAAGGGAGATAAAAAATACCTGTGCGGTACTGCCGTAGACGGCCCCCAGGGGCCGCCTCGCAAATTGAAAAAGGGCATGGTCGCAGTGGCCAGGCAAACCGGGGCCCTATTTGTACCTATGGCCTGTTCCGGCGACAGGGTGATCACCTTTCCCAAGGCCTGGGATCAGACCATTCTGCCTAAGCCGTTCAGCCGTATATTCATTGCATTTGGCGAGCCGGTAGTCATCCCTGAGGATATTGCCGATGACGAACTTAAGTCCCTGTGTCAAAATCTCGAGGACAAACTGAACGAAATGACGGATAGACTAGATCGTATGTGTGGATACAAATCGTGCCCATGATAAACGGGTACCTTTCAGGATAATGGCCTTGATCTTCCTGGTAAAATTTTCTATCGCACCTTTTATTTAAAGGGCTCTTCTTACAAAACATCCTTTAAATAAAGGCCGGTGTGGCTTTTTAACGTTTTGGCAATTTTTTCCGGTGAACCTGTTGCAATGATTTTCCCGCCTTTGTGGCCGCCTTCGGGACCTATATCAATAACCCAGTCACAGGTTTTGATCACATCCAGGTTGTGCTCAATGATGAGCACGGTATTTCCGGAATCGGTGAGGCGTTGGAGCACGGTGAGCAACATTTTGATATCCTGGAAATGGAGACCGGTTGTGGGCTCATCCAGGATATAAAGGGTGTCCCCGGTACCCCGCTTGGCCAGTTCCCGGGCCAGTTTGATGCGCTGGGCTTCTCCACCGGACAGGGTGGTGGCGGCCTGGCCCAGCTTGATATAACCGAGACCCACATCCATGAGGGTGTTCAGAATATGAGAAATTTTTGGGTGGGTTTCAAACAACTGCCTGGCCTGGACAACCGATAAGTCCAAAACATCGGCAATGGAATGGTCCTTATAGGTAATCTCCAGGGTGGAACGATTGAACCGTTTTCCCCCGCACACCTCACAGGGGACAAATACATCGGCCAGAAAGTGCATCTCCACCGTGATATATCCATCTCCCTTGCAGGCCTCGCATCGTCCTCCCTTTACATTAAAGGAATACCGCCCTTTTTTGTATCCCCGGGCCTTGGATTCTGGCAGCATGGCAAAGAAATCCCGAATGCTGTCAAACACCTTGGTATAGGTGGCGGGATTGCTCCTTGGGGTGCGGCCGATGGGTTTTTGATCAATATTGATGATTTTGTCGATATGCTCAAGTCCGGTAATCTTTTCATGTTTTCCCACACTCAACTGGGAGTTGTGGAGGGCAACGGACAGGGCCGGGTAGAGGATCTGGTTGATCAGGGTGGATTTGCCGGCCCCTGAAACTCCGGTAATTGCCACCAACAGCCCGATGGGGATTTTGGCGGTCACATTTTTAAGATTGTTTTCCGATGCCTTTACAATGGAGATCCAATGGCTGCCTTTATCGGCATGACTCCTGCGCTTTTTTGGCACCTCTATCCGATCTTTTCCGGTGAGAAAAGCGCCGGTGATGGAGGCGGGATTGGCTTTGATCTGGTCAGGGGTTCCCTGGGCCACAATCTGGCCGCCCAAATGACCTGCCCCGGGGCCGATATCCACGATCCAGTCGGAACTTTCCATGGTTTCCTGGTCATGTTCTACAATGATCAGGGTGTTGCCGATGTCTCGTAAATGGTGGAGGGTGGACAAAAGTTTGATATTGTCCCGCTGGTGGAGCCCGATGGAGGGT
>JAFLJU010000696.1 GCA_022712835.1 Desulfobacteraceae bacterium | reverse complement strand
GTATATCAGATTGCCAAGGATTTTTTTGAGATCCCCATATCTAATCTGAAATTTAAAAATTATACTTTGCCCCTGGGTGGGGGGGGGTATTTCAGGCTTTTTCCTTTCAAGCTCTTTAAACAGGGCATGGATGTCGTATTTGAAAAGGAAAAAGCCTTTGTTTTCTATGCCCATCCCTGGGAATTTGATCCAGGCCAACCCCGGGTTCACCAGGCCTCCTGGGGATTTAAATTCAGGCATTATATCAATTTGGACCGGACAAGAAAAAAAATAAAAACCCTTATCACAGGCTTTTCTCAATATCGGTTTACTACCCTCAGTGCCCATATTCAGTCTATAGACCCATGATACCATCCTTTAAAATAACCCTTGCCACGCCCAAGGATAGCCATGCATGGGACAGCTATGTGCTGGGACATTCTAAGGGAATTGCCTATCAGTTATACGGATTTCGCCATGCAGTGGAAACCGCCTATGGATTTAAAGGCGTGTATTTCATTGCCAGAAAGGGAACAAAAATCTGTGGTATATTGCCCTTGGTCCATCTTGGGGTTCCAGGCACCCACGGCAGTCTTGTTTCTCTACCTTATTGTGATGCCGCAGGGATTTTGGCGGATTCCCCTGATGTTGAAAAACGCCTGGTCATATCTGCCCTGGGCCATGCCCGGCAGTTTGGAATACCTAAGCTGACCATCAGGTCGGTAAGGCCATTTGCTGGCATTGACCCCGAATTAACCAGACACAGGGGAAAAGTGCGGATGCTGTTGCCTTTGTCCTATGATCCAAATGAGTTGATGGCTGGGTTACAATCCAAGGTCAGAAGTCAGGTGAAAAAATCATTGAGGAATGGACTTATCTTTAGAATGGGTGGAATAGAGCTGGTAGACAGATTTTACGGTGTTTTTCGGGAAAATATGCGGGACCTGGGATCACCTGTGCATTCTTTGCAATGGATACACCAGATTCTGGCAGGCTATAAAAACAGAGCCCACATTGGGATGGTTTATCTTTCAGATCGTACTCCGGCAGCTGCCGGGTTAATTCTTTGCCACCCCAATGGAATTTTAATTCCCTGGGCATCTTCCCTGAGACGGTTTAACCGGTTTAATCCAAATATGCTTCTCTATTGGAATTTTTTGCAATTTGCCTCAGCACATGGGTATCCAATGTTTGATTTTGGTCGGTCAACTCCGGGGGAAGGTACATTTCGGTTTAAAAAACAATGGGGCTCTATACCTGGGGCTCTCCATTGGGCTGATTTTGATCCGGATCATGGGGACAGTCCCATGGTAGTTCCAAAAGCATCTCCATCCAAATACCGGCCCCATGTAGAAACCTTATTATCACATATGCCAATCCCATTGATGACATGGATTGGGAGTCATATCCGGAAATTTATTAGCCTTTGAGATGAACAAAGCCATGAACCCAACTTGTATCTCTTTTGTGATTCTGACCTGGAATTCCCAGGATTATATAGATCGCTGTATCAGGTCGATTCTGGCAGATATTAGGGGAACCGGATTTCGGGCTGAAATATTCATTGTGGACAACGGTTCAACCGATGATACCAAGAGGTGTATTGTCGCATTACAACGAATCCATTCCAACATCATTTTTCCCATATGGCTGGATAAAAATTACGGTACCACTGTGTCCCGGAATATGGCCCTGAAAAGAGCAACCGGTCATTATATTGCGATTATAGATTCAGATGTGGAGATTTTGCCAGGCCTTCTGGATTCCCTGATTTTGATTTTGACCCAGGATCGGTCCATCGGTCTGGTGACACCAAAATTGATCTATCCCAGCGGACAGCTACAAAAATCGACAGACCAATTTCCAACGGTATTACGGAAAATAGTCCGTTATTTGTTTTTAAGAAGGATGGAACAAAAGGAGGCGCTTGTTCTGGAAGGAAACAAGCCCCGGACCGTTGATTATGGGATTTCAGCGGTATGGTTGTTTAAAAAAAAGCTGCTCAGTGAAGTTGGATTTCTGGATGAAAAAATCTTCTATGCCCCGGAAGATGTGGACTATTGCCTCAGAATATGGAAGGCCGGGCAGCAGGTTGTTTACGCTCCAAGAGCCGTTGCCATTCACCATACTCAGGAGATATCAAGGGGGTTCAGACTGAATACAGCCACGTTTCATCATCTAATGGGGTTGGGATATTTTTTTGCAAAGCATAGATTTTTTTTTAAAAAACCAAAGTTTAAAACAATATGAATTTTTTCGTGATACAATTCCATTGGGTGTCCTAAAATGAAAATGCTTAGACAATCGAACTTGCCCCTTTATTGAGGATGATTTTTTGAAAAAGGTATTGGTCATTGCATATCAGATACCGCCTGTAAGCGGTGCTGCCTGTCAAAGGCACATTCGATTTTTATCAAATCTGGATGGATGCGGATGGCAACCCGTGGTATTGACCTGTCGCATGTCGGATTATGCAGACTATTATCATCTGGACCATTCCGGGACTGGAAGTTTGGATGGTTCTATTGCCATTCACAGGGCCCGAAACTTTAACCCGTTTGAGGTTTTTTTGAAGTTTAGACAGATGCTTAAAACTGTCCCAAGCTCTGATTTTCATAAATCCGGGGAGAGTAACAGCTCCCCGGAAAGAAGAAAAATCTTACAGAGTATTAAGAATTTCATCTCAGATCTATTCCGTCTTCCAGACAGACAGAACGGCTGGTTTTTGTTTGCCGTCATCAAAGGTTTCAAGTTGATACGAAGCGAGAAGATTGATGTGATATATGCTTCTGGAAATCCATGGACTTCATTTTTTATCGGAATTTCCCTTTCGCTTTTATTTCGTCTTCCGGTTGTTGTGGACTTTAGAGATCCTTGGGTTCGCAATCCCTACAATGAGAAAAAAAATAAGTGGATTGAGTGGATTCAAAAAAAAATGGAAGCCTTTGTGGTAAAAAAGGCTGATGCGGTTATTGCCAACACCCGAAACCTTAAAGCTGCATTTATTGAAGATTATGGTGATATCGAACATAAGTTTGTTCATATCAGTAATGGATATTTAAAGGGTCTGTTTCAACACCTTGGGAAGAAGGAACCAGGCAAACGACCAATCTTCACCCTGGCCCATGTGGGAACCGTTTACAGCCATAGGTCACCTGGGTTCCTTTTAAATGCGATTTTAAGATTAAAAAAAGCAGGGAAGATATCAAAGGATAATTTCCAGCTCCTGTTTGTGGGACAGGTTAACAGAAAAGAAACGCATCAGAAAGAGATATCAAACCTGGGACTTTCGGATATGGTTCATTTTATACCACCTGTCCCACATGAAAAAGCCCTGAACTATATTGTCCAATCAGATGTTTTGCTTATCCTTCAACAGGGTACTGAGCTTCAGATCCCAGGCAAGCTTTTTGAATATATTGCTGTTGGTAAACCGGTTTTAGCCATTGCAGACAAGGGCGCCACACGGGATATTATCCTAGAGGAAAATCTGGGGCTTGTTGCGAACTCTGATAGTCTGGATAGTATCGAGGCCACACTTTTTAAGCTCATTGAGGCTCATGAAAAAAAACAATTAGATCAATGGGGTGGAAAAAAGGCTCTGAAAAAATACGATGCACAGACATTGACAATAAAACTGGCCAATCTCTTTGATCAATGTTTGAAAGAGAATCGTCCATGAGAAGGATTCATATCTGTCATGTGGTATTTTCTTTTGATGACATTGGCGGCTTGGAGAACGGTCTGATCAATATTGTTAACGGAATGGACACCCAACAATTTCATCATACCATCTGTTCGCTTACCCAATGCGGAAGGATTCAGTCCAGGGTAACGGCTACCAATGTTACCTATATTGAACTGAATAAAAAACAAGGAAATGATGTCATACTCCCCTTTGCCCTGGCAAAAATATTTAAAAAACAAAAAATAGATATTGTTCACCTGAGAAACTGGCCAACAATGGTTGAAGGATATCTGGGTGCAAAGCTGGCCCGGATAAAACATATTATCTATTCGGAGCATGGCCGGCATTTTGAAGAGATTGCCCAGGGCCGTTATATGAAATTCAGGATCAAGAAGTATATTTTTGATCATGTTTCTGTATTGCTGACAGTTTCCAGTGAGGTGAAAATGGAAATTAAGAACCTTTACAGGACAAGGCAGACCATCCGCGTTATCCTCAACGGGGTGGACCATAACAGATTTAAATCTGTTTCAAAAAATGTCATGCGTAAATTATACGGATTCCCACCGGAGCAGAAGATTTTGGGTACTGTGTCCAGGCTGGTTCATGGGAAAAAACTAGGGGAATTGATTGATAGTTTTTCAACCCATAGAAAGGATACAATTTTATTGATCATAGGGGATGGACCGGAGAGACCCTCCCTTGAAAAATTGATCAGATCCAAGAAAATTTCAGCCTGTGTACGCTTGCTGGGCAATCGGGAGGATATACCTCAATTGCTCAACAGCTTGGACCTTTTTGTCCTGCCCTCCCAGAGTGAGGGGCTATCCAATGTCCTTATCGAGGCCATGGCCTGTCAATTGCCAGTAGTGGCATTTGATACCGGCGGAAACAAAGAGTTAGTAGAACACGGCAAGGGGGGATACCTTGTTGCCCTCAACGCAATGGACCAGATGATGGCCTCGGTAAACGCTCTATTGAATAATACTGCCCTATCCTACACCATGGGGCGCCATAACAGAAATAAAGTGGAACACAAATTTTCCATTGAAACCATGGTCTCATCTTATTCAAGGCTTTATTTGAATCTTTTTAACGGACAAGATCTGGGGCTGTAATATGCGTTTGATGATATTTTTTGGCCTTTGTACGCTTGTGATTGTAAAGGCATTCAGGTCTGGCCCTATATATTTAGTACAATTATTGACCTTTATGTATTTTGTCTATCCGGAAAAATATATATGGGGTATTGAAAATTATCGTATGGTACTGGTTTTGAATTTGGTTCTTATATTCATCACTTGGTATCACCACGGCCGGATTGACATCTTCAGTGATATATTCTCCAAACTGATACTGTTATTACTTTTTAGTTTTTTTATCTCAAGTCAGTTTGCCCTTGTGAGTACGGCATATGCCATGGAAAAGACTCAGTTGTTTTTGAAACTCACCATCTATTTTCTTACCCTGAAGACTCTTTTAAGTGATGCCCGTACTGTACGGCTCTTTTACCAGGCATGTCTTTTTTCAATTACCCTGCTGGCTGCCTGGGGGATACAACAGTATGCCTTGGGCAATGTAAGGCTTGAGGGATTTGGCGGGGGGCAGCTTGTGGGATCCAACCAATTGGCATCCGGACTGGTATGGGCTTTGCCCATTGGCTATTTTCTCATGGAATCGGCACAGGGGGGCTGGAAAAAATACCTGTATCTTTTTAGTTCAGGAATTATTTTTGTGGGAATTATCTGTACGGAATCCAGACAGGCCTTTTTAGCGATTTTGCTCTATGGTGTTTATATTTTTATGACGTCTAAGAGGAAAATCTATTTTTCAGTTGTCCTATTGCTGACCCTTTCTCTTGGGATTGGATTTGTCCCTGATTCCTATTGGGATCGGATGAAAACAATTCAAAATTATGAGGAAGATGCATCTGCCACAGGGCGCTTTGAAATTTGGACCCAGGCGGTTGAATTATGGAAAGAGAATCCTTTTTTTGGGATCGGGCCTGGTAACTTCAAAAAGATTTCTCCGGAATATCTTGGACGGGAGCGTGTAACCCATAATACTTATATTCAAATCCTTTCCGAACAGGGACTTTTCGGTTTTATTATTTTTTATTTGATCATGTCTTTGACAATTATTTCATTGGGCCGTCTTGTTAAGTTTTTTCGGTATCACGATCAGGCCAGTGAGATCTACAGTTATGCATCCATGGCCAGAATGGGACTTTTTGGGGTTTTAATCTGTTGCTTATTCCAGAATAAGGCTAACCATGAATTCTTATATTTTTCCTGTGCTGTGGCAGCCTCATTAAATCGAATTAAATATCAATATCAGCTGACTGACTGAGGTTTTTTTATGATTTACTACAGAAAAAAAGATTAATCATATGTGTGGTATCGTTGGCATTATAAGCCAAACATCCAAAAGCCTTGAATCCCGTATCATTGGGATGAGGGACACCTTAGCAAACCGGGGGCCCGATGGCAAAGGCCATTGGGTATCTGAACAAGACGGTCTTGCACTTGGGCATCGCCGATTGAGTATCCTCGATCTTTCGGAAAAAGGGGCTCAGCCCATGGAGGATATGAGAAATCAGAGAGTAATTGTCCACAATGGAGAAGTCTACAATTACCTTGAGATCAAAAAGGAACTGATTTCACTTGGTTATACCTTTGATTCGAGTACAGATACCGAAGTAATCCTTGCAGCTTATGATCGGTGGGGGGAAAATTGTTTGTCTCGCTTCAACGGGATGTTTGCATTTGCCATTTGGGACAGAATAAAAAAGACCCTATTCATGGCCAGGGACCGTCTTGGTATCAAACCTTTTTATTATTATTCCCATGGCCAGACTTTTTTATTCGCCTCCGAGATTAAGTCCATTCTCGGGGCGCTTAGGACAAAGCCTCGACCAGAGACCGTTCTCATTGATGCTTATATGAGCTATGGATATGTCCCAGGTGAAGATACGCTGTTAAAGGGAGTCAAACGTTTGTTGCCCGGCCATTATATGATCTGGAAAAAGGGATGTGTTTCCCGCCATAAATACTGGGATCTCGAATTTGAGAATACAGAAGACAAGGGCCTTCACTTTTATATGGAGGGGCTTAAGGAACGCCTGGCTAACGCCATCCGCCTAAGAATGAGAAGCGATGTTCCTTTGGGAGTCTTTTTAAGCGGTGGTATTGATTCAAGTGCTATTACAGCCCTGATGGCCCAGCGTATGGACTCTCCATTAAAAACATTTTCTGTTGCCTATGATTTTGGTCCGGATTTTAATGAAACAAACTATGCAAGAATGGTATCTGATCAGTATAATACAGACCATTATGAATATTTTATGACCCCAAAAAATTTTATGGATTTTGTGCCGGATTATGTTCGATTGATGGATGAGCCAGTCACTGAATCTGCCGCGATTTCACTCTATTATATCGCACAAAAAGCCAAGGAACATGTCACGGTTATTTTGTCCGGAGAAGGGGCGGATGAGATTTTTGGGGGATATGATTTTTATACCTATAATCGTGTGATGGAAAAAATAAGGCCCTTGGTTGAATTGCCTCTTTTGGGGAAGTCCATGGGCAGGATCGCAGACTGTCTGCCCCATGGAAAGTTTAAAAAATATCTTGAACTATGCCTCAAGCCATTGAATGAAAGGTACAAAGGGATTTCAACCCATGGGGAAAGTGAGAAAAAAAGACTTTATTCTCCTGAGTTCAAGGCTCTTATTGCTCAAAACAAAAATCTGGCGGTGGATGAGTTCACCCAGGCCCTTTTTTCTAAGGTAAGGGGAAAAGACCCCTTAAGTCAAATGCTGTATTTTGATACCAAAACATGGCTGGTGGATGATTTGCTGATCAAAGCGGACAGGATGAGTATGGCACCGGCACTGGAACTTCGGGTGCCGTTCCTGGATCATCGGGTGGTGGAGTTTGCTGCGGCTATGCCTTCAAAATACAAGATCCATAACACAACCCATAAATATATTTTAAAAAGAATGGTGGAAAATGATCTCCCCCACCAGATTATCAATAGGAAAAAAATGGGGTTTCCAACCCCCTTGAAAAAAATGTTTGAAACCGACTTGTTTGTCTATGCAAGAGAGCTACTTTTATCCAAGGATGCTAAGATAAATGAATTTTTTATGAATGAGCAGATTAAATATCTTCTAGAGTCCCACAAAGCCAAGACCATGGACAACCACAGGGTGATCTGGCAACTTATTGTCCTGGAAAACTGGCTGAAAGCCAACACCTAATCATATGCCACTGAAAATATTAGCCATCAGCTATCTGTTCCCCAATTCACAAAAACCTGATTTTGGTATTTTTGTTATGAACCGGTTAGCGCATATTAATACCCATTGCCAGGTTAAGGTAATCAATCCGGTCCCTTGGTTTCCTTTGTCGTTTTTATTTGAAAAATATTGCCATATATCCAAAATACCTTATAAAGAAACCCTCGGCGGGATGGAAGTTTTTCATCCTAGATTTTTCATCATTCCGGGAATGTTTAAGTTCATTGATGCCCTAACTTTTACCGTGGCGGTAATGGCATGTTTGTACCGATGGAAGAAGAGATTTGAATTTGACCTCATTGATTTGCACTGGACCTATCCAGACTTGCCATCCGGGCGTCTACTTTCATGGTTAACCAGCAAAAAACTATTGGTTACCATCAGGGGAAAAGAGGCGCTTTGCCTCAATGAAAAAAGTCTTAGGAGCCGAATAATCAGGTATTGTCTTCCTCTATCAGATCAAATTATTACACTGAGTGATGAACTTAAATCCCATGTTTTGGATATAGGGTTCGACAAAGACCGGGTTCTCACCATCAGAAATGGAGTTGATCTCGATATATTCAGGCAGATGGATCAAAAACGATGCAGGCATAAGCTTGCACTTCCCGAGAATGATTATCTGGTATTGTCCGTAGGGTCTCTTATTTTCAGAAAGGGCCATGACAGGGCCATTCGAAGTTTTAAAAATCTTCTTGATATCAAACCCGATGCCCACCTCTACATTTTGGGTGCCAAAGGACCCGAGGGCGATTACAGGGGCAAATTGACCAGGCTGGTCCAGACCTTATCCCTATGCAATCATGTTACCTTTATAGGTCGGGTCAGCAATAAAGATCTTGCCCTTTGGTATAATGCAGCAGATTTGTTTTGTCTGCTCAGCCGGGGCGAGGGCAGTCCCAACGTTTTAACTGAAGCATTGGCCTGCGGTTGTCCCTGTGTGGCTACAGATGTGGGGTGTGTGCCAGATATCTTGAGCCATTCTTTTCTTGGGCAGGTGGCTCCCAACCATGGTCCAGATGTTTTTCCTTTTTTCATGGATGCAGCCAAGGGTAACTATGACAGAAAACAGATTGCACAGCATATGAAATCCTATGGTTGGGGGTGGTGTGCAAAAAATGTGATTGAGGTTTATAATCGGATTTTAAATTTAAAACCGGGAAAATAATGAGAATACTTTACCACCACAGGACATTGGGGGATGGCGCTGAGGGCATTCATATTGGAGAAATGGTCAATGCCTTTAAAACATTGGGACACAAAATTTTGGTTACCGGGCCTGCCGCCGATGGAATCCAGGTTGCCTCAACCCGTCAGCAATCAAAATTTGAAATATTGAAAAATATGGTTAATGGGCCGGCCTATGAATGTCTGGAATTGGGGTACAATTTGGTCGCCTATGCCAATTTGAAAAAGCAAATCAGGCGGTTTAAGCCTGATTTTATTTATGATCGGTATATCACTTATAATTATGCCGTTGTCGGTATTGGCCGACAGTACAAAATACCGGTGTTTTTGGAGGTAAACGCACCCCTGGCCTATGAAAGAGCCAATGAATCTGATGAGAAATTATATTTTAAACAGCTTTCCCTTTTATTGGAAAAAAAGATATGCAGCCAATCGTTTAAAACCATTGTGGTATCCAGCCCTTTAAAACAACATCTTCAAACCATTGGGGTTCCATCTGATCATATTCTGGTCATGCCCAATGGGGTTAATCCGGAAAAATTTAATCCCATGGGGAAATCCCAGACCTTGATGAGGGATCTTGGGATATCAGAAGACAACCTTGTAATTGGTTTTACAGGGATATTGAGGCCGTGGCATGGTATTGATATGCTGGTGGATGCCTTTAGCAGTCTGCAAAAAGTTTGTCCTCAGGCCTTGCTTCTCCTGGTTGGGGACGGAAGTATCCGGCCACAGATAGAGAAAAGAGCCATGCAGTTGGGGTGTGAGAATGCTTTGAGGATCACGGGCAGGGTATCCCATACGGCGGTTAAAGCACATGTCAGCCTTTTTGATATTGCAGTCAGCCCCAAGACCACCTTTTATGCATCCCCTATGAAAATTCCGGAATACATGGCCATGGAAAAACCTGTCATTGCTCCAGATACGGGAAATATTCGTGACCTCATTGATAATGGAAAAACCGGTTTGCTATTTAAGGAGGGCGATACAAATGCTCTGGAACATGCATTGGAGGATCTTGCCAGGGATAAATCCAAACGGATTTTTTTGGGGAAAAATGGATTGTCAGAGATCCATCATCGCTTGAACTGGGTTCATATTGCCCAGTCCATCATTGATATCCATGGTCAAAAAAATGGTTCCCATGTTAAAAATAAATAGGATTTATACCTTAGCCTTCATACTTCTGGGTTTAATGACTGGTTTGGTCAATGCCATGGAAACTAGTAATTACTCTGGGGGGGCAGTGTTTCTTAATTTTGATACCTTTGTGCCAACACCAGGGGGGAAACTGCCTGAAAATTCTCTGAACGGATGGAAATACCACCCCAGTTCAACTGAGATTAATTCCTATCTGTCCGGAACATCAGGATGGATGGACTCAATCTCCTATCCACAAGATAAGAAGGTTTTTAACCTTTTTAAACGGTATAAATGTACCTATAACAGCGGGCATATGGGGTATGAAACCTATGGATTTCTTGAAATAGACAATAAAGTTGCAGTAAAGGGTAACAGCCTGAAAATTATTACAACTGGTGGAGTAAACCAGTCTGGAATTCATGGGGAAAAACTCAACAGTAAATCCGAATACTTTAAATTATTGGATCAGGGCATGGATCCTTTTCCTCGGACCAAGGTGAGAGTAGGGCATCCCTATCTCTATTTTATGAATACGTCTCCAAAAAATAATATGTTGCCGTTTCCCCAGGCTGAAAAGAAAAACAGGCTTAGTTTTTATGTGAAAATGCCAGATAGTGTGAGCAATGATCCAAAGGGAAGTCGTTCTCCCCAACCTTCGGCAACAATGAGTATCGGGCCTTTTAACGGGGAAGGAGGGCATTGGTATCACAGTGTGTTTAACAGGGGAGGGGGATGGACCCATGTGCTTCTGGACGGTCATCCAAACCATAACAACTCGTTTAGCAATGCCAACCGTTACCCCCATCCAAGTAAAAGTATCCGAGATATGGATAGGGACTATTTTAACAGTATGTATAAATTTTACATTACATTCCGCCCCTACCAGGGATTGGCAGTACCCCCCTACTTTATATGGATGGATGAGATTGAATTTTATTATGATTCTGAACCCCAGAATAATGAGACTATCAATTCTCCGGCCGTGACATTTCATAGCAGAACTGGAAAATTTGAAATTGGTTTTTCAGACAAATACAAAGACAACAAGAATTCTTTTTCTGCTTATGAACTCAAATATTCATTTTCTCCAATCACCAACGCAAACTATGAAGAAGCTGATTTTGCGATTATCATTGGAGATTCCAGATTTAAGGGGGTCGAATATAGTAAAAAAGGGTATTTTAAGAAGGTATGGCCCTATTATCAGGCCGTATGGGCACCCTTTAGATTAAAAAAAGAAGACCAAAACCTACTGATTCCAGGTAAACGGGTTTACTTTGCCGTCAAAGACCTTTCCACGAGAGATTATTCCTTAGGGACCTTTGATAGAGCCGGGGACACCCAAAACGTTCCCGGAACCAATGCCAAAAGGAGAATTGATCTCATTAAACGCATTGATTTCATTTTGCCTAAGATGTGATAATTGCTTTCATTTCTCAGTACCAGAACAGGAATACCCAATAAAGGAGCCTTTTCTTGAATACCTCGAGAGCTTTGTGTGATTAGGATATTCTCCGCTTTTAACAGTTTGCAATTTTTTTAAGCTGGGGGAGGCGGTCGAGCTATCAAATTTGTTGTTAACCCGATGCTTGCCAGCATAATTTTGTGTCCGTCAATTCAGGGAAAGGGTAAATTAAAAAACGCCTCTGTTAGAGCCAAGCAGGCCAGGGGATTGTTTGCCAAAGCTGTGATTGAAAATTTTATTGAGCCCCCTAAGGGGCTCAAAGAAATGGTTTTGGAAGGTTATGGGTATTCAGATGTGCATTCACGCCCTTTAGAATGGTTTTTTATCCGGTGATTATTCCGGCATGCGCCTTTGTTTCACCGCTCTTATTTTTTGAACCCCATCTGGCAGTAACCAGGTAGCAAGCCAGTACACAAGAGATCTCACATCTGTTTTACGCAATTGCCATGCCCGCTGAAACCGTTTCTTGGCTTTGTTAAGTTCACCTTTGTCATAATAAAAATAACCTGTTTCAAAATACTTTTGTGACAGAGATAAACAAATAAGCTTCTTGATTTCATCCGGATATAAAGGAATCTGCCCCTCCAACACCTGGATAGCAGCTGTTCTCCAGGTATTTCCCCTTTCATCCAGGCTCCCGGAAAGGCTCAGGTCACTCACCCGGTAAAAAAACAGGGGGCAATGAATAAATACTGCAGGATGGTTGCGGGCAAGCCTCAGATAGAGGTCATAATCCTCGCCTATTGGAATGGCCGTATTAAATCCGCCCAAGGCTCTGAACAAATCGGTATTAATGATGACAGCAGAGCTTGTGGCTACAGAATTTCTCTGTATGAGATCATGAAATAAATCCCCTTTTATGACGACCTGGGTGCTGGAGATATTCTTTGGGGAGGAATTAGAACAGATCCATTCCTTGAGATAATTAAAACTCAGACCCGGGTTAATGATCCCTGTATGGTTAAAAGAGACCCCTTCTGTGAACACAAAACCGGCATCCGGATGGCGCTCATAAGCCTCAACCTGTTTTTCCAGTTTCTGAGCCCCCCACAAATCATCATGATCCAAAAAAGCCAGGTATTTACCCCTGGCTTTTTTAGCACCGGCATTCCGGGCCGCAGAGACCCCTTGATTATGCTGATAAACATATTGAATCCTCTCTTGAAAGGGAGCCAATACCCCTGCAGTGTCGTCTGTTGACCCGTCATCCACCACAATAATCTCATAGGATTGAAAGGTCTGATTCCATACACTGGCCAGGGTCGTCCCTATGAAAGTCTCACTATTATAGACAGAGATAATAACACTGACAACTGGCAAATCATTGGGTCCCTCCCTTTTATCCACACGCTTATCCCCCATCTTTTCAGGTTAATTGTCCCAATAATGCCTTAAGCCGGATGCCCCAGAGTTTTAATACCAACATGGATACCCCCCCCATAAGAAGGGTGGTCATTGCCACGCTCATCCCAAATGTCAGCCAGGCCTCTGCAGCCATGATAGAGAGGCTCAGATATCCCACAGCCATACCTACAGTCCACGTGATCAATCCTGGACACAGGGCCTTATAGAAAAAAGTCCTCAAGGGAATTTTCACTTGTCCAAGGGCTAGCCAGGGCAAAATCACCAGGCTGTTGATCATATTGGGAATCATGGTTCCCCAAGCCACCCCTTTTAAACCCAGGAACTGAACCAGCACCAGGCTTAGAAAAAGGTTGAAAATACCTTCAACAATGGCAAACTTGGCCATGGGCCCAATGGTGTTGGTGGCAATGAGCAGGCTTGTACAGATACGGGTACCGGTTGCAAAAAACTGGGGCACCATGAGCAGCACCATAAACCAGGCTGCTTCAGAATATTCCGGTCCCATCCACAGCAGGTAGAAAGACTCTCCGTAGATGATGCAGCCGGAGACAATAACACCGGCAATCACAAAAAGAAGGGTGCTCACCGGTAGAAAAATATCCCGAACACCTGAAATGCCTTTGCCCGCAAAAATCCCCACAAGGTGGGTGGTGAGTACCCCCACCCCTGAATTGATCAATTGGATATAATAGGTAATAAGGGTCAGCCCAAGGCTGTAGATGGTAATCCTTTCAGGAGGCAAAAATACCCCGATAACAATGAGGTCGCATTGATAGACCAGAATAACAGCAAAGTTCACGGTAAAGGCTTTGAGTCCGAAATTGACCAGATCCCTGAAACATGCCCGGGTAATAAATTGCCAGCCTATCGCCAGGCGATTAAAGGCAAACCGCACCGCACCTATTTGGAATAGCCCCACTGCCATTGTCATTCCCAGGGTCAGTAAGGCCAGATGAAGAATGCCGTAACCCTGTATTAAAAGAAGATATACCAGGAGGGTCCGGACAAGGGTGGAACTGATCCCAATCATATTCACCAGACCGAATCGCCTGGCCCCCACCAAAACCCCATTGAATGGGGCTGTTAAAAATGTCATGCCCGCTGTAAAGGAAATCACAATGCAGGTGAGTCTGGTCTCCTCAATCCGAGCCGCAGGAATTATAAAAAAATGCTCCAGAGAAAAGGCAATTACCCCTCCGGCACAGACCGCAATCAGAGCAGATACCCCTAAAGCTGCCAAAGCAGTATTAAAATACCCGTTTACCGCTTTGTCATCCTTTTGGGCAAGGGAATAGGCAAGATATCTGGACAAAGCACTCTGAAGGCCGAATGTCAACAAACCATAATGCCCTGAAAAAGAAATCAGCAAAGACCAGATACCATATGACTCATTTCCCAAAGCCCTCACCGTAATGGGTGAAATAACAAAAGCACACCCTGCCGATACAATGAACCCCAGTTGGTTGAACAATACATTGTGGCTGAATCGGCTCATCTTGCCTGTCTACCCCTTGTGAAGCCAAGATATTGGGCAGCAAGATTGTCCAGGGATCTTTGGGCCTTGATTTTTTTCATGTTTCCTACCTGCTCCGTATAGGAATCCGATGAAAAATTCCTGCTCAAATTTTCAATGATATCATAATACTCATCATCTGAGTCAAACAGATACCCAATATTCCCAAATCTGGTGAAAAGATCCTTAATCATGGGAACGGATCTGGCAATAACAGGCTTTTCCCAACAGACAGCATCAAGAAGAACCCCAGAGGCAGACCATTGATAATGCTCTGTTTCATAGGGAAGACAGATATAATGCAGCTTGTTCAGTTTTTGTCGGAAAACCTTCCTGTCCAGTTTCCCAGATGCCGGCAATGTATCAAGACCACTCATGTCCAGTTCAGGGCATTCCTTTGAAATGCTCCCTATGCAGTAAAACCTGTGGTTTTTCCCCTGAACTTTCCCAGCAGTTTTCGCAAATAGGGGAAAACCCTTGTCTGGAGAAGCTATCCCCAGAAATCCAAATGAAAGCGGCCTCTCAGGGAGAGTTTTTTTTAGATGCATATCTGTCTGTGGCAGGGGATGGTCCAGTAAATGAAAATATTTTTCAAGTCGGGGAAGGGTCTCAAGGACCCTGGTCCTGATGGCCTTTTCCAGAACAATATACTGGATATTGGCATGGGGCTTAAGGGTGAGGGCAGATCTGAAATCCCCCATTCGCACAAGAGGATTGCGGGACCGCCAGCCAGTGATGCGAGCCAGGATGCTGTGAAGTACGACCTGGATCTGTAAATTATCCGGGCTGAAAAGTCCTAAGGCCTTAAGTGCAAATAAAACAGATGCATTGCAACTCAGCACCAAAAAAATGGGGGCTTTAAAGGACCTGGTCGTTTTAAACAGCCCAAGTATCTGGGCAGCATCCTTAAAAATCCTCTGGGGAAATTGGCTGTGTCTTGGAGGTAGGTCAATGGGTATGGGGGTGAACCTGGCATTGAACCTGCCTTCCAGGGCGTCTTCAACCGCTTGAATATGGCTTTTTTCTCCGTAGAATAAAATCTCATCCGGAGCCAATGCCCTGTCCAGAATACGAATCATTTCAGCATTAACAGGAACATGTTCCAAATTCCGGCAAATAGGTTCGTACACAACAAGTTTTTGATCGTATTGTTCTCTCATCCCATCCTCGAATCCTTAGGCTGAAAATCAGATCTGACCTTTCAGAATTTAGAAAGGATACAGAAATTAGCTAATTTTTGAAATGGTTAAATGGCAAAATAGGAAAAGAATGGGAAATACCACATTCAAGCCTGTTCTCAATCGCCATCAAAAAAATAAAATACCCCGTTGAGCTTAATGAGTCGAGAGCTTTGTACAGCCCTCAAGCCACACTTCGAAAAAACACAAAATTTGGATTTTAAACAAAAAACAATAGTTATCGATCTGGAAATATAGAATAAAACGGCAAAATTTGATATGGAATCATCCCATTTCCAGTGGATCTCAAAAGTAAAGCCTATGCGGCCATATTCATTTTTTGCTTCGGGGCAATTCCACCAATTCCCATATTGGGCCGTTCGTTATTATATTCCCAAAACCATGCCATTGCCAAACTGAATCCATAGCTACGAAGTTAAAACAGATTTGGAATTAAGGTTTGGTGAATGTGGATTGGAATTACATTCTGAGAAAACAAAAATAGTTTATTTCAAAGAAGAAGGTCGCAAAAGAGAGTATCATGTTATGAAATTTAATTTTCTGGGGTATACATTTCGACCCAGATTAACAAGAACTCGTCAGCGAAAAGCAACCAGATGGGTAAGGCAAATAGTGGAACGGCAGCCAAATATGTTTGTTCATTGGGGTGTTTTGTATAAAAAAAAAGGATGAACGATAGGAGGCGTATGAATTGAGAGATTCACATACGGTTCTGAGAGAGCCTGAAGGGGAGGTTCTTTTGTGTTACTCACCTGAGAGAGATAAGGTCGGATTAATTGCCCGGCCTCACTCTGTTCGATTTGCAATGAAAAGGCGGGGAAAGTTGCAGCTTTCATCAGCCAGTAAACCTTTATGAATCGATTGGTTTACTATTTTGTAAGACCACTCATTTTTTGAGATGTTACCGTTGAGCCTGTTAAAATGTGTTGACAATATAGCCAAACAGAATATATATCATTTATAGAACACCATTCGAAAAAAGTATATGGCTCTACGGCTTGAAAAGTTGGTAGACATTACAAAGGAAAAAGATATGGGTGTACAGGAAAGAAGGGCTTTGGAAAAACAGGTACGGCGAAATCAAATTCTTGATGCCGCGCGTAAATTGCTGCTTTCTTCGGGAATCGACAATATTTCCATCAGCAAGATATCAAAAGAGGCCCAGCTGGGTGTGGGCACCATCTATTTTTATTATAAGAACAAAGACGAAATCTTTATTGCCCTCCAGGAAGAGGGTCTCTCCTTTTTATTCATCGTCTTTGAACAGATTTCAAACCAAGACCTTGCTCCGGATGAAAAGATCCGCAAAATTGCCCAGGCCTATTATGATTTTCGGTATAATCAGGAAGAATACTATCATATAATCAATTATTTTCTGTCATCTCCCAAGGTGTTTTTCCCGGAAGCGCAAAAAAATCAGATTGATATGTCCGGTAGTAAAATTTTGGTCATCATTGAACAGGCCGTCAAAGAGGGGATTGAAGCGAACCTGTTTGAAGAAGCCGATCCCAAAAAATTTTCCATCATGTTGTGGGGAACCCTGCACGGGTTGATTCAGTTTATAAAATTGGAGAACACAACCCTTCAGCGAGAAAATCATCAAGAAATTTATCAATATAGTGTGGAAAAATTGATCAATAGTATTAAAAACTAGTCGCTTATCAGACAAAGGAGACGATCATGGAATTAAAAGATAAAACCGCACTGATCACAGGATCTGGAAAAAAATCCGGGATCGGGTATGCCATTGCTAAAAAACTTGCCAGCTTAGGCGCTAATATCGTTATTGCCGATTTTGGAAATGCCATGGGGTTTGATGCCGATGTTGGCACCGGATCCACAGCGGAAATGGACCAGATTGCAGCAGAACTTGCCCAAGAATTTCAGGTGAAAACCCTCGCGGTAAATCTGGACGTCACTGACACCAAGACGGTGGAAGCCATGAAGGATATTGTCCAGGCAAAATTTGGAACCATTGATATTTTGTGCAACAATGCCGGCGCCACCTTTGGGGTTCCCAACGGGGTCAATACTTATGATGAAGAGGCCTGGATTAAAACGGTTGATGTGAATCTCCATGGGGTTTTCAGGGTTTCCAAGGCCCTTATTCCTTTGATGACCCAAAAAGGGGGTAGTATTATTAATACCGCATCCAGGGCCGGTAAGGTTCCCCCATTGTTCAATGGTGCCTATGCCGTCTCAAAGGCCGGGGTGATCATGCTGACCAAGGTCATGGCCAAGGAATTGTCAGGATTCAAAATTCGGGTCAATGCCATCTGCCCGGGACAAATCATGACAGATCTTGAACGATGGCGGTTTGGGCTTGAGGCCCAGTTTTTAAATACCAGTGTCGAGGAACAGGAACAAAAAATGTGTGAAACCATCCCCTTAGGCAGGATCGGATCCCCGGCAGAAGTTGCGGATATGGCGGCCTTCCTTGCCACCGATGCCTCTGCCTATGTAACGGGTCAAGCACTCAATATCTGCGGTGGACAATTGATGGAATTGTAAAAAAATCCGGATTGCCGAGGCAATCTTAAATGAAAAAAAGGAGTAAACATGGATACAATTACAGGCGCAGAACTGGTAGCACAGGCACTGGTTGACAGAAAAATAAAACATATTTTTTCATTGAGTGGCGGACATATTACCCCGATTTATCAGCACCTTGAAGGCACTGATGTGAAAATTTACGATACACGCCATGAGCAGTCAGCGGTTTTTATGGCGGAAGCCTGGGGTAAAATGACAAGGAAGGCCGGGGTTGCAATGGTAACAGCAGGGCCAGGATTTACCAATGCATTGACCGGTGTAGCAAGCGCTCATTTTTCCAACACGCCTTTGGTGTTGATTGCAGGGTGTGTGGGGCTGGACAATAAAGAAAAGCTGGACCTTCAGGACATGCCCCAGGAAGCGGTCATCAAACCCATGGTCAAAAAAGCCCTGGTCTGTATGAAAGCCGAACGGGTCATAGAATATGTGGACATGGCCTTTCGAATCGCAGAAAGTGGAAGACCCGGGCCCGTTTACCTGGAATTCCCAATTGATGTGCTCAATGCCCCGGTGGACAAAGCCATTGTGCGTCGTACAAATACCTGTGTCTCTTCCCACCCTTCGGATCCTGATAAGGCAAAAGATTTAATGGAGATGATAAAGGGTGCTCAAAAACCCCTGGTAATTGCCGGAACCGGAGCCTGGCAGTCCTATGCAGAAACTGAGCTTAAAACTTTTATAGAGGCCACGGGAATTCCGCTGTTTACCTCTCTTTCCGGCCGGGGTATTTTATCGGATACCCATCCCTTATGTTTTGAAGGGGCTCTTGCCATCCGTCCTGGCGGTGGCTTTGCAGCTTATATTGAAACCGATCTGATTATTATTCTGGGGACCCGTATCTCTCTTTATTATATGTTCGGGGATGTGTTTAACCCGGCTGCGAAAATTGCCCAGGTGGACATTGATCCTGAAGAGATCGGCAGGAACCGGAGTGTCGACCTGCCCATCGCAGGTGATATAAAAGGATTGCTTACCCAATGCAATGCCTTGATTGAACAAGAAAACTCCAGCAGCACATTGACAGCCAAATTTTCTCCCTGGATAGACACATTGAATATAGCCCACGAACAAGGTAAATCCTTTGCTCAAAATGACTGGGCATCCGAGAATATCCCCATCCATCCCATGCGTCTTGCAAGGGAAATTAATGAATTCATGGACAAAGAAGATGATATTGTGGTGGCAGACGGCGGGGATACCACCACCTGGCTTGGTATGACACGAACTTTGAAAGTTCCCGGAACCTATCTGGATTATGGGATTTTTGGATCCCTGGCCGTTGGGTTGCCCTATACCAATGCCGCCAAATTGCTCTATCCGGATAGCCGGGTAATTCTCATGACCGGGGATGGGTCTGTGGGGTTTAATTTCATGGAGTTTGAAACCGCCATCCGCAAAAATCGTCCCATAGTTGTGGTCATCTCCAATGATCTGGGGTGGGGAATGATCCGGCATAGTCAGGAAATCAGAATCGGTCATGCCATAGAGGATGGAACTTTTATCGGTAAGGTTGACTATCATAAAATGGTTGAAGCCATCGGCGGGAAAGGATATTTTGTGGAAGATCCCAAGGATATCCGGCCGGCCCTTGAGGATGCCTTTGCTTCTGGTAAAGTGTGTTGTATCAATGTAATGGTGGATCCAACCACCGTGAGTCCTGCTAGTATGGCATTGGCCAATGTAGGTGCATACAAAGCTTAATTTTTTTTAAAATCTTTTACCAAGAAAGGGGGACGTGTATGGATCCTGTAGCGCTTGATCAGGTTCGATTGAATTTCAACCCGACGGGGATTGCCATCATCAATGCGGCCATTGGATTTATGATGCTGGGTGTTGCCCTGGAATTGAGAATAAAAGATTTTAAGCGAATAATAGCAAGCCCTAAGGCTCCTGCCCTAGGGCTTGTTGCCCAATTCTTACTGCTGCCAGCCTTTACCTTTTTGTTGGTGCTTATTATTAAACCCTATCCTTCCATCGCCCTTGGTATGATGCTGGTGGCCGCCTGTCCCGGGGGGAATCTATCCAATATTGTCACCTATCTATCCCAGGGAAACACAGCTGTCTCCATCAGTATGACAGCGATTTCAACGGTTGCGGCCATCTTCATGACCCCATTGAATATTTCTTTCTGGGGGTCTATGAATCCTGCCACCGCGGCTCTTATGAAACAGGTCAGTCTTAACCCTGCCGATGTGTTTGTCACGGTTTTTCTGATCCTTGGGATTCCGCTCATCCTGGGAATGACTCTAGGTCATTATTATCCTGCACTTGCCGATAAGGTGAAAAAGCCCTTTAAAATATTTTCTCTGGTTTTTTTCATCATTATTGTCTGTGGTGCTCTGGCTGCCAATTGGCAAAATTTTCTCACCTATATTGGGCTTGTGGTCGTGGCCGTTTTGATCCACAATGCCCTTGCCTTGAATATCGGGTATTGGTCCGCCAGGATTGTCGGGCTTCCCGAGAGGGATTGTCGGGCCGTCTGTGTCGAGGTGGGTATCCAGAATTCCGCCCTGGGACTGGTGCTGGTCTTTAATTTTTTTGACGGACTTGGGGGCATGGCTATTCTGGTTGCCTGGTGGGGAATCTGGCACATCATAGCAGGACTTGTCACCGCCTTTATCTTCACCCGGAAAAAATTGCCTGAAGATGAGGTGGTACATGAATAAAAGATCCTTTGCAAACAAGGTGGTCTTGGTGACGGGTGGTGCTTCAGGAATCGGACTTGCCACCTGCAAGGAGTTTGCAAGATCTCGTGCCAAAATTGCCATGCTGGATATGGATGAACAGATGCTGAAAGTCCAAAAAAACAAATTTTCAGATGCCGGTTTTGATATTTTGACCCTGGTTTGTGACGTAACAAATGCCGATGCCTGTCAAAGTGCAGTTGACAAGGTTCTGGATCAGTATGGTGCCATTGATCTGTTGTTTAACAATGCCGGCATCACCCAGAGGGGATTGTTTGAACGGACTAAGATTGCGGCCATTGAGCGGGTAATGGCGGTTAATTTCTATGGTTCCCTGTATATGACCAAGGCAGCCCTTCCCAGTCTGATTGCGCAAAAAGGAATGATCATTGTCAATGAGTCGGTTGCCGGAGTGGCCCCGTTACTGGGCAGATGCGGTTATAGCGCCAGCAAACATGCCCTCCACGGGTTGTTCACCTCCTTGAGATGCGAGATGAAACACAAGGGGGTCCATGTGATGATTGTTTGCCCCGGGTTTATTAAAACCAATTTGCAGGCAAGGGCCCTTGGCTGTGACGGAGAAATTGCCACCCGAGAACAGACAACGATCGGTAAACAACAGACCCCTGAGTTTGTGGCCAGGAAAATTCATCTTGGGGCCCAAAAACAAACTCCCATGCTGGTTTTTACCCTGGTGGGGAAAATCGGTTACCTCATTTCCAGGCTTGCTCCCTCTTTGTATGAACGCTTGATGACAAAACAGTTCAAAGCAGAGTTGGAGTAATTTAGATTGCCTGACCTTTCCCATTGCCCAAGGTTTTCCTGATAAAACCTTGGGTTTTTCCCATCGGCTTTTCCTATCTGTTTCCCCATCGGTTTTCTTAGGCTTTTTTCCTTCTTTTTCCAGCACTTCTAAAATTTAACTGAATATGCTAAGAAAGAAGCCGTGTGATTAACCTGATTTGTAGGTCAAGGAGTGCCATGGATAAAAAACGCAGCGCGCCCAACCCGCCACAGATGAGTCCCTATGTGTTTACCCTTATGTTACTGGGATTTGGTTTCTGGTGTTTCTGGGACGGATGGTTGACAACAAATCCGGATATGGCTAAGCATGCCATGTTTAACAAGGTTTTGAGTGGCATTTTGATCGTTTGGGGTATCTGGGATTTTTTCAGGATCAGAAAACGTGGTAAATCAGGGAAAGACAAAGACTAAGAAAAAACCACACATTCCTTGAACGGTTTATTTCAATAGGCCATAATCTGTTTTTTTTGTTTGATTCTTATTGAAAATACTGTTAAATTTCCACCCTTAATTTTAGCATATAAGGATTTCCTTTAAATGGAATCAGAAAAAATAGACAATGCACTTGATAAAGGGCTGTTAAAAGAAATAAATAAACGCAGAACGTTTGCCATTATCAGCCATCCCGATGCAGGAAAAACCACTCTGACGGAAAAGCTGCTGCTTTTTGGCGGCGCCATTCAGCAGGCAGGGGCGGTCAAATCAAAAAAAATTACAAAAGCGGCCACCTCGGATTTTCTTTCCATTGAGCAGGAAAGGGGGATCTCTGTCAGTTCGTCTGTTATGAAGTTTAATTATAAAGGTTATGAGATCAATCTTCTGGACACCCCCGGGCATAAAGATTTTTCAGAGGATACCTATCGGGTTCTCACGGCGGTGGATTGCGCTATTATGATCATTGACAGTGCAAAGGGAGTGGAACCCCAGACCCAGAAGCTTATGGAGGTTTGCCGCATGCGCAACACCCCCATTATCACCTTTATCAACAAACTGGACAGGGAAGGAATGGAACCCCTGGATATTTTTCAGGATATCGAAGACAAGCTCCAGATTGAATGTGTCCCCCTATCCTGGCCCATAGGCATGGGAAAACGGTTTAAAGGGGTGTACAACCTTGAAAAAAAGGAACTGGGTATATTTTCTCCGGGATACAGTCCAAAAGATGATGAGGGTATTCTCATTCAAGATCTATCGGATGTTCGACTGGATGAATTGATCTCCGAGTCCCAGGCCCAAGCCTTAAGAGAGGATGTCGACCTGATTGCAGGGGCCTCGGAACCCTTTGATCTTAATCTGTATTTAAACGGTACCCAGACCCCGGTTTTTTTCGGATCTGCCATCAACAATTTCGGGGTCAAGGAAATGTTGGATGCCTTCGTTAAAATTGCACCACCACCCGGTATCCGTTCCACAGCCACTCGGGATGTACGTCCTGAAGAAACCGCTTTTTCCGGGTTTACCTTTAAAATCCAGGCCAATATGGATCCAGAGCACAGGGACAGGATTGCCTTTTTTAGAATATGTTCCGGCAAATTCACCAAGGGCATGAAGGTGCGGCACCATCGAATCGGGAAGGATATTAAAATTTCCAATGCCACCATTTTTCTGGCCCAGGAAAGAAGCAATATTGAAGAAGCCTATCCCGGAGATATCATCGGAATTCACAACCACGGCACCATTAAAATCGGGGATACCTTTACCACCAAGGAACCCCTGAAGTTTTTGGGAATTCCCAATTTTGCCCCTGAACATTTCAGGCGGGTCATATTAAAAGATCCCCTGAAGACCAAAGCATTGTCCAAGGGGTTGACCCAATTGGCAGAGGAGGGCACTATCCAGGTATTTAGGCCCTTGATGGGGAATATGCATGTCATCGGTGCCGTGGGTGTTCTTCAGTTTGATGTCACCATGGCCAGGCTCAAGTCTGAGTATAATGTGAACGCTGGCTATGAAAGTATTGATCTATCGGTTGCCAGGTGGGTGACCTGCGAAAATGAACAAATTTTAAAAGAGTTTAGAAAAAGAAATGAGTCAAGCCTTGCAACGGATGCAGAAGGAAGGCTTACATTTTTAACCACAAGCGAGTATCAGCTTGGGTTTGCTATGGAAGAATGGCCAAAAATTGAATTTCATAAAACAAGAGAACACAATTTGTAGCCATTATATATTCATAACTTTTATTTAAGTATTCTTAAATTTTTTTTAAAAGGGGAAATATCGATGACAGATCACAGAATTTACAATTTCAATGCCGGCCCTGCTGCTTTGCCTCTTTCCGTATTACAAGAGATCCAAGCATCTTTTTTAAATTTTAAAAATTCAGGCATGTCAGTTACCGAAATTAGTCATCGATCTTCCTATTTTGATGAAGTTATAAATGATGCCGTGGAACGGGCAAAGCGAATTTTAAAATTGGATGATAGGTTTCATGTTTTGTTTGTCCAGGGCGGCGCTTCCCTTCAGTTTGCCATGATTCCCATGAATCTGCTCGCCGGCAATGATACCGCCGATTATATCAATACCGGTACCTGGTCTACAAAGGCCATCCAAGAAGCACAAAAAATGGGTAAAACAATCCAGGTGGTTGCCTCTTCGGAGGATAAAAGCTTTTCCTATATTCCCAAAGATATTACCTTTAACCCGTCTGCAAAATTTGTCCATTTGACGTCCAATAACACCATCAAAGGGACCCAGTTTTATGATTTTCCCGATACCGGCGGAATTCCCATCATTGCAGACATGTCTTCTGATATTTTTTCAAAACCTCTGGACATGGAAAAATTTGGTATG
This sequence comes from Desulfobacteraceae bacterium, assembly GCA_022712835.1. The sequence continues at coordinate 7,239 of JAFLJU010000696.1, read as the reverse complement.
ATTTATGCCGGTGCCCAGAAAAATTTGGGGCCTTCCGGCACCTGTATGGTCATCATCCGCAAGGATCTGGTCGATTCCGCATACCAGGATCTACCGACCATGTTGAAATATTCAACCTATTCCAGTAAAAATTCCATGTACAATACCCCACCCTGTTTTGGTATCTACACGATTGATCTGGTTCTTAAATGGATTGAAGAGGAGATGGGCGGCATTGAGAAGATGGAGGCACACAATATTGCAAAGGCGGATATCCTCTATGATTTGATTGATGGCAGTTCCTTTTACCGCACAACGGCAGAAAAATATTCTAGATCTCTTATGAATGTGACCTTTCGCCTGCCCAGTGAAGACCTTGAAAAAAGCTTTGTTGAAAGGGCAAACCAGCACGGGCTTGGGGGGCTTAAGGGCCATCGCTCCGTTGGTGGATGCCGGGCTTCCATTTACAATGCCACCACCATGGAAAGCATGTATGCCCTGGTTGAATTCATGGAATCCTTTGAAAAGGAGAACAAATCATGAAGGTGCTTGTCAGCGATAAAATGGATGAGGCCGGAATTGATATTTTCAGAAACAATGACCAAATAGAAGTAGACGTTATCACAGGATTGGCTCCAGATGAGCTTATGAAGATCATTGGCAATTATGATGCCCTGGCAGTCAGAAGTTCCACCCAGGTAACCCGCGAGGTGCTTGATGCGGCGGTTAATCTCAAGGTGATCGCAAGGGCGGGCATCGGTCTTGACAATGTAGATATAGACGAAGCCACCAAAAAGGGAGTTGCAGTCATGAATACTCCGGGGGGCAACACTGTGACCACGGCGGAACATGCCATTGCCATGATGATGGCCTTAACCCGGAATATTCCCAGGGGAACCGCTTCCCTCAAGGCGGGGAAATGGGATAAAAAATTGCTCCAGGGCCGGGAAATTTCAAACAAAACCCTGGGAGTGATCGGGTTCGGCAATATCGGTTCCATTGCCGCAAGTCTTGGCAAGGGACTTAAAATGAAGGTCATTGTCTATGACCCCAATATCTCTTCAGCCCATATTGAAAAGGCTGGATTTGATTATGTTTCCCTGGATGAATTGTATCTTCGGGCCGACTATATTACCATCCATGTGCCCAAAATGGATGCCACCATTGATTTGCTCGATGCCGAAGCCTTTGAGAAAATGAAAACCGGGGTGATGGTGATCAATTGTGCCCGGGGCGGTATTATCAATGAGGCGGCTCTTTACGATGCCATCAAATCGGGAAAGGTGGCTGGTGCTGCTTTGGATGTTTTCTCCACGGAACCTCCCGGAGAGAATCCTCTGTTGACACTGGATCAGGTCATTGCAACCCCCCATTTGGGAGCCTCCACCCAGGAAGCCCAGACCAATGTGGCTGTGGCCGCTGCCAACCAGATTATTGCCTATCTTCTTGAGGACACAGTGATCAATGCGGTCAATGTGCCCTCGGTCAGCGGAGAAGTCCTTAAACAGTTGAGTCCTTTTCTCTATCTGGCGGATAAGATGGGCAAGATGCAGGCCCAGATCACCAAGGGCGGCATTAAACAGGTGGACATTGAATATATCGGAAAATTTCCGGATCTTGATTTAAAACCCATCACCATCAATGCCATCAAAGGACTTTTGGCTGAAATTGCCAAATATGAGGTCAATTCGGTGAATGCCATCTCCTTTGCCAATGAGATGGGAATAAAAATCACGGAATCGACCTCCCAGGAAGCAGGTAATTTTTTGCACCTGATCCGGATGACCGTTATCACCGATGAAGATACCAATATTGTGGAAGGAACCATATTCGGTAAAGATGATGCCAGAATTGTCAGGATTAATAAATTCCGGCTAGAAGTCATCCCGGAAGGACACTTAGGATTGATTCACAATGTGGATAAGCCCGGTTCCATCGGTTCCATCGGTGTTTGCCTCGGAAAACACAACATCAATATTGCCCGAATGATGGTGGGTCGGGAGGAAGACGGTCAGAGAAATATCATCTTCCTTAGGACAGATACCCCTGTACCGCCAGAAGTGGTTCAGGAAATTATGGACTTAGGGCTTGTCATCGAAATGACAACTTTTGAATTATAGGTAGCGCAAAAATTAAGTATGATAGATCCAAAAAGAAAGATCCCTTATAACTACACTTCAGCAGACGACGACCAGATCATAGAGCATCTTTTTGGATCTACCTTTCTCGAAAAGATTAAGTCCCTTGAAACCAAAAAAGCAACCGGGAGATCCTCCCGGTTGCTTCACAGGTTTCTGGGAGATCTGTTTATTATCCAGAGAAATCCTTTTCTTTTCCAGGAACTTGTGGAGCACCCGTTCCAGCGCAAGCGCTTGTTCACGGAATTTGAAAATGATTTTAAAACCATTGAGGAAAATGCCAATCACGAAACGGTTTTTGAGGTACTTGCCATTTGTAAGGAAGCTCTCAGGGCCCTTTGCAAACAGATCAAATCGGTAATTTCGGACCAGCACCGGATTCTCCAACAATTGGGACCGGTTATCGGGAAAAAAAATATTTATTTTGACCCCTTTAATATCACTGCCCATACAACCGATGCCACTGATTGGCGGCGGTTTTCTCCTATTGCTATCCTAAGACCGGACCGGGAAGACCAGGTCCCCTATTTGATGGAAAAAATCAAAATTCTGGGGTTCCATATCATTCCCCGGGGAGCCGGGACGGGCCTTACCGGGGGGGCCACCCCGCTAAGGCCCACCTGTGTGATCATCAATACGGAAAAACTCAATCGGATATCGCCGGTTATTCACCAAAAAAACGCCAAGGGTAAGCCCTATGCCAGCATGGAAATTGAGGCAGGGGTCATCACCCAGGATGCCATGGAGGCGGCAACCTCCTGCGGTCTTATTTTTGCCACGGATCCGACTTCTGCCTGGGCCTCTACCATCGGAGGGAATCTGTCTGAAAACGCAGGCGGAAAAACCGCTGTGTTGTTTGGCACGGCCATTGACAATGTGCTCTCCTATAAAATTACCATGCCAGACGGGATCGGTTATACCGTTGAACGCAAGGATCACCCCTTAAGAAAAATTTATCCCGAGGACACCCTTCTTTTCCATATACTGGATGACAAAGGGCAAATAAAAGAGACCATCCATCTTACCGGGGAACAAATTCGGAAAAAAGGACTGGGTAAGGATGTCACCAACAAGACACTGAACGGGTTGCCCGGCATTCAAAAAGAAGGATGTGACGGCATTATCACATCTGCAACCTTCATCTTGTATCCGGAGTTTGAATTTAAAAAAACCGGTTGCATCGAATTTTTTGGAAATGATATGACCGAGGCTGGCCAGGTGATTACCGCCATAGCCAACGCGTTTAACAATCAGGGTCCCGATCTTGACGGGCCGGCTCTTTTAACCCCGTCTCTCATGGCACTTGAACATTTTGATGAGGAATATATCAAGGCCATTGGCTACAAAACCAAACAATCGGTTGGGGACCGGCTCAAGGCGGTATTACTCATTGATATGGTTTCCAATGATGCCCCTGCCCTTGAAAGGGGAATGACAACCCTTGAAGAAATTTTAGCACCCTATGACAAAACAGGTTTGACCATTGCCAAAGACCCAAAAGAGGCCAAACGATTCTGGGATGATCGTAAGCGCCTGGGGGCAATAGCCGCCCATACCAATGCCTTTAAACTCAATGAAGACATTGTGTTGCCCATTGATTCGTTGGCAGATTTCGTTCGGTTCATCGATGAGGCCAATCTGGAAGAAAAAAAATATAACCAGACCTGTGTCATCCAAAATATCGTTGTCTATCTGGATAAGGCCATCCCTTTATCTGACCCTGAATGGTTGGGTGAAAAAGTGGGTCGGCTAAAGAATCTTGCCTATAATACCCGGAAAAAACTGGAAATAGCTTCCCGGGATGCCCTGGAAGCTGCGATTCATTCCAAAAATTTTTACAGCCAGGTGATTGAGAATTTAAGAGGTTACAACCTGCTGTTGGAAAATATTGAAAAAATCTACAAAATGACCAGTTCCCGGTTGATTGTGATTGCCACTCACATGCATGCCGGGGATGGCAATGTCCATGTCAATATTCCGGTATTATCCAATGACCGGGAAATGATGGAACGGGCTAACCAGGCAGCGGATAAAGTAATGGAAAGGGCTTGCGCTCTATACGGAGTCGTTTCAGGTGAACATGGCATCGGGGTTACCAAGTTCAAGTATCTGGACAGGCAGGTCATTGATGAATTTAATGATTATCGAAAAAGGATTGACCCGGAAGGCTTCATGAATCCGGGCAAACTCATCGACCCTGACATCATCAACAAGGTGTTTACCCCTTCTTTTAATCTGCTGGAGCTGGAAGCCAGAATTTTAAAACACGGCTCATTGTCCCATCTTGCCCTGAACATTGCCAATTGTGTGCGCTGCGGCAAGTGCAAGCCTCTGTGTCCGGTATTTTATCCGGCGAAAAATATGTTTTTTCATCCGAGAAATAAAAATCTGGCCATCGGTGCCCTCATCGAAGCATTGCTCTATATCACCCAACGGACCCAGTCCACAGGGTTTAAAATGCTTAAAAATCTGGAAGAAATTGCGGATCACTGCACCATCTGCCATCGCTGCCTGGAAAAATGTCCGGTGAACATAGATTCAGGAAAGATTGCCATTGAAGAGCGGACAATCCTGAAAAACATGAAATTTAAACACACCCCCTTGTCAACGCGAATGACCTTAAAATACCTGGGCACTAAAAATGAGCCCCTGAACAAGGTGTTAAGACCCTCTCTTCTGGGGGCAGGCGGTTGTTTACAAAGAATCGGTGTTCGACTGGCCACCCCTTTTTCATTTATCAAACCGCTCAAAGAAAGCAGAACATTTCAACTGCTCCAAACTCCGGTATCAAACACAGGTATCCATACCCTGCGATCCTTTTTGCCAGCCACCCATAAAAATCAGGCGATTCTTTTTGAACCCAAGGGCCAGGCTAAATCAACGGTTTTTTATTTCCCAGGATGCGGCAGTGAAAGAATGTTTTCCAAGATATCCATGGCCTCCTTGTTTTTGCTGCTTTCAAATAATCATCGGGTCATCCTGCCACCCTCCTATTTGTGTTGCGGATATCCCCTGAAGGTGAATGCTCAGAAAAAAGAATTTGACAGGATTTTTCTTGAAAATATCATTATTCTGACCCAGATCCGGGATATGTTCCATGATCTGAAATTTGATGCCTGTATTGTTTCCTGTGGTACCTGCATGGAATCATTGAACGAGCTTGGGGCACCATCGGTGTTTGACTGTGATATAAAGGATATTTCCGGCTATATCCTGGAAAATCATCCCGATATTTCTTCGGATAACGCCTATCTATATCATGCCCCCTGCCATGATTCCCTGAAAGCATCGGGCATCGTGCAGCTTGCCCGCCATGGAATTAGCGTTCAAAGCATCCCACATTGTTGCTCCGAGGCGGGGACTCTTGCCCTTTCTCGGCCGGATATCAGCCATGCCATGTTCTTGCGAAAACAAAAGGCCATTGAATTATCCAAACCCGGAACCAAATCAGAAATCGGACCCAGTCAAAAAACAAAGATCCTGACCAATTGCCCTTCGTGTATTCAGGGGTTGGGTCGGCAGCCAACGCTTGAACCCATCCATCTGGCAGAGGAGCTGGCTCTTTTGACCGGGGGTGAAAAATGGTTTCAACTATTTAAAGAGCAGGTAAAAACTTGCGAAGTGATCACGTTTTAATATGAATATTTTACTTTTGAAAAAAAAAGATTTCATCTCTGCTGACAAGGTTCTGGTGTCTGGTCGCAGGTTTGAGCATATTAAAAAAGTTCTCAAGGCACAAGTCGGGACGCAATTGTCCTGCGGTCTGCTCAATGACAAGCTGGGATTAGGCTGTATCACCGCGTTTTACACCGATTGTCTTGAAATGTCGGTCACCCTGGACATGGACCCGCCCAAACCGCTTCCCCTGACCCTCGTTCTGGCCATGCCCCGTCCCAAAATGCTTAAACGGATACTGGAAAGCGTGGTCAGCCTGGGGGTGAAAGAAATTTATCTGATAAATTCCTGGCGGGTCGAAAAAAGCTTTTGGAAAAGTCCGGTTTTAGAGATGGAAAATCTTGAAAAATATTTTCGGCTGGGCCTGGAGCAGAGCCGTGACACCATGATGCCAGCTTTTTATCAAAAACGATATTTTGCAAAATTTGTCACAGAAGAATTACCGATCATTGGAAACGGCAGTCTTTGTCTGACAGCCCACCCAAAGACTTCAAATATTTGTCCAAATAGTGTAAATAAAAAGACGACGCTTGTGATCGGACCCGAAGGCGGGTTTATTGAGTTTGAAATCAACGCTTTGGAAAAAGCAGGATTTGAAACCGTTAGTATTGGAGAACGAATTTTAAAAGTAGAAACAGCCACCACCTATTTGATTTCACGATTGTTTACATAAAATTTAAGGATACCCACAAAGATGGATAAAAAAACACAGAAAGAGAGACAACAGGCCTTTGACAGCTTACCACCCGCAATCCAGGACTGCCTTTCACCTGAAGAAATAAAACTTTTTTTAACGGCGGATCAATGGCCCGATGAACTTTTTCAAAAACTGGACGAATTTATCGTAAAAGAATAGGACACACATTTTTTTCTATCTTGTTCATTGACATAGACGGGCGATATCATTAGTATATATAGGTATATAACCTTATTTCCTAGGAATATATAATGAGCCCTAAACCTACATCAACGCTTGACCCGGAACGGTATGCGAAATACGCCCAGATCCTGGAAAGGACCAAATGGGCCAGTGAATTTTCCTGGAAACACATCCGAAAGATCTGTCAATATATTGAACCGGTCAAGGCCAAGGAAGGTGCAGTTGTTTTCAGGGAAGGTGATAATGCCAGAAGCCTTGGCATCATTGTCAAAGGGTCCATCGATATCATCAAGGATAATAAAAGGGTCACCACTCTTAAAAGCTCCCAGACCTTTGGAGAGATGGCCCTCATTGATGGGGAACCAAGATCCGCCACCGGCATTGCCACAGAGGAAACCATTATCTTTTTCATAGGGGAGGCAGCCTTGGTCCAATTGACCGAGGATGATCCCAAATTGGGTGTCCAGTTATTGTGGAAAATTTCCAAACTGATCAGCCAGAGACTTCGCCAGACAACGGGTCTGCTGGTTGATTATATGGGTTGAAAAATCACCCGTTTCTTGTTCT